>JBOGJW010000156.1:0-3370 GCA_050745245.1 Terriglobia bacterium
CGCGGCCTTGCGGCCGCAACCAAACGTTTACAGTCATTCCCGCGAAAGCGGAAATCCATTTTATCATCACAATTCACCATTTTCTTCGCCTTTTGATTTTGCTCCGGTTTCGCCATAATAGAGTTAACCTTCGTGGCGCCGCATTCCAGCCCGGCACGCGCCGGTGCGTCTTCCTGAATAGCGGCGTTGCGAAATTCGGGTGAGCATCAACATGCCAGGTGTTTTAACTCGACCAGACCCGGAGCAATTGCTCCGGCGTGTGCAGGCCGATGAGGACTTCCATCGCCGCGGGCGCCTGAAGATCTTTCTCGGCTACGCCTCGGGAGTAGGCAAATCCTTCCGCATGCTCGACGAGGGACGGCGCAGGCACGAGCGCGGCAAGGAGGACGTTGTGGTGGCGGCGATTCAGCCGGTGACCACATTCGAGGCTCACGAGCTGCTTAAGAGGCTCGAGGTAATCCCTGTAAAAATCTCCGCTGGCGTTCCCATGATTGACGTGGACGCCGTGCTGAGGCGGCGCCCGCAGGTGGCGCTGGTGGACGGGCTTGCCTACGATAATCCTCCGGGCGCGCGCAACGCCAAGCGCTGGCAGGATGTGGAAGAGATCCTTGCCGCTGGCATTCACGTGATTGGCTCCGTCAACCTGCAATACATCGAAGAACTGCGCGACCAGGTAGAGCGGATTACCGGGAAGGAAGTCAGTGACACGATCCCGCTCAGCTTCGTGAAAACCGCCGATGAGATCGAGGTGGTGGACGCCCCGGCTGAGCTGGCGATCGAGCGCGGCAGTTCGGACGGGGGGCGGGACGCGAAGAGCACCAGGCAGCAGAAGCTCTCCGAGCTGCGCGAGATCGCACTGCTGCTCACCGCCGACGTGGTGGACCACCAGCTCGAGCGCTACTTGCACCAGCAGGGGATCGAGACGTCGTGGGGCGTGCTGGAGCGCTTCCTGGTCTGCATCACGCCGCGCGGCAGCGTGGCGCGCATGATTGAAAGCGGCCGCCGCAATGCGGACCGCTTCCACAGCGATCTGCTGGTGGTCTACGTGAACGAGCCCGACCTGAAGCCCTCCGAGCGCTCGACGCTTGAAACGAACCTTGCCCTGGCGCGCCAGTGCCATGCCCAGATTCACTTGCTCGAAAGCGAAGAGCCGATCCACGCCATTATGGCGTTCGCCCGGCACCACGGCGTAACCCAGATCTTCGTGGGCCACGGCACGCATGAAAGCTGGTGGCACCGGCTGTGGGGTGGGTTTGTTGATAGCGTCATCCGCGAGGCGGAGGGCATGGACGTGCGCGTTTTTCCGGTGTGAGACCCTTCATGACGGATGGTTTTGCGGGCATCCCGCGCGGAAAATTAAAGATCTATCTCGGCTACGCGGCCGGCGTCGGCAAGACGTACACCATGTTGAAAGAGGCGCGCGAGCTGAAGATGCAGGGCCACGACGTGGTAATCGGCTACTTTGAACCCCACGGGCGGCCAGACACGATGGCCCTCACTGAAGGGCTGGAAATGATACCCCGGAGACAGATCGCCTACCGCGGCGCGACTTTTGAGGAGATGGATACGGACGCGGTCCTGAAGCGCAATCCGGAATTCTGCGCCGTCGATGAGTTCGCGCACACCAACGTACCGGGCTCGGAGCGGAACAAACGATGGGAGGATGTGCAAGTGCTGCTCGACGCTGGCATCAATGTGCTCACCACCATGAACGTTCAGCACATCGAGAGCCTGAACGATCAGGTGTGGAGCGTGAGCGGCGTGCGAGTGCGCGAGACTGTGCCCGACTGGGTGGTGATGCGGGCCACCGAGGTGGTGGATGTGGACCTGCCGCCCGAAGCGCTGTTCAACCGGCTGCGCCGCGGCGCAATCTACTCCCCCGAGAAAGCCCAGCAGGCGATGCTGAATTTCTTCCGGGAATCCACGCTGCGCGTGCTGCGCGACCTTGCGCTTCGCCAGACGGCGCACGAGGTCGAGATCCGGCAGTCGGTCCAGGAGGAGGCGGAGACGATCGAGAAAACCCGCGGAGCGCTTTCTGGCGCCTCAGAGCCCGAAGCGACCTCTGACCGCATTCTGATCTACGTGACCGCGAATCCCTCCTCCGCTATGCTGATCCGGCGCGGGCGGCGCGTGGCCGATTATCTGCGCGCCGGCTGCTTTGCGGTTTCAATCTATGACGGCTCCGATGTTCGGCGCGTATCCCCCGCCGCGCGGGAGGCGCTGGAAAAGCATCTTAACTTTGCCCGCAACCTTCACATTGAAACGCGGCTGCTGCATGGGGATAATGTTCCCCGTACTCTCGTGGAGTTTGCGCGGCGGCATTACGTGACACAGATCTATTTAGCCCGGCCTCCAAAGCGCTTTTCGCTGCCTACCTTCGGCCGCGGGCTGGTGCAGCAGGTAGTGCATCTCGCTCGCGACATGCAGGTGACCGTGGTCGCGGAGCGCCGCCGCCAGGCGGAACTTCAGTAGGAAGTGTCGCGGCGGTGTCTCACCGCTGGCCTTTGTGTTTCAATCAATGCGGCGATGGGGACATCGCCGCTACAGCGGGCTTCGCCTGCGGAACTGACGAGGTTGTAATGCGCCGTAAGAACGCCAGGTGGCTGTTGCTGCTGATCGCTGCTTTATCGGTGGCCGCGGTCTGGGTAAGCGCCGCGTCGCGCAAGAGCGCGCCGCTCACCTCGATCACGGTGCTGGTAACGGACGCGGTCTCGAACAAACCGGTATTTCAGGCGCGGCTCACGCTCCAGTTTAGAGATCCGTCCAGCCGCCGCGGCAAGACGCTTTCCTACAGCGCCAAGACGGATACGAAGGGGAAGTACCGGTTCTCCTTTATTCCGATGGAGAACGTCTACCTGATTGTTACAGCGCCTGACCACCAGACTTTCGGAAAACAGTTCGCCATAACCCAAGACGGGCAAGTGCTCTCCGTAAAGCTCCACCGGCCGCAGCCGCTGCGCTGATGATCTCCATGGGCGCTTTCGGCAATGCGCATAAAGCCATTGTTATCAGCAAAATGTGGCGTTTGCTGAACTTTTATGCAATCAGGAAGAAGGCCTTGAGTTCTCAGGCCTTGCGCCCGCAGAACGGGCCTTTTCCACAGGGTTTTCAACAGAACTGTTGATAACTGTGATCTGGTAGGCGGACCGGTAATTGCATGTATTCGAGCGCGCGGTAACGCCTGACGCCCTCGCGCGCCTGGGAGCGCGGGCATCCAGCGGGGTAGCGCGGACTTGCGCTTTCAGGTCTGATTCCATAATGGCGTCGGCTCGTTAGTGCCGGTAAGCTTGGTTTGTTGTCCGACCAAGGCTGCCGGGAAAGGAGCCGAACATGTCGATTATCGGATGTGATTTGCATTCACGCTACCAGG
>JBOGJW010000157.1:0-8344 GCA_050745245.1 Terriglobia bacterium
GCCTGGGGCCGTGGGACTACCTGGGCGCCTGGCTGGTCTGTCACGAGTCAGGGGCCCCATTGGCAGAGTGGTTGGGACGCGATCTGGTGGTCCGAGGCCACGACGACCGCCGCTCGCCGGTGGCGGCCGCCACTCCCGCGCTCATGGGGGAGCTGTTGGCCGCCCGGCGCGCCGCACAACAGATTCTTGCATGAAGATACGTCTCACCCGGCCTCGCGTCCCGAGCGCCCTCTCCCCAAAGGAGTGGGCTGCGATCTTTATTGCCTTCGTGGCCATCGGCTTACCGTGCGCCGCCCGGAGCGCCGAGCTTGCGCCATGCCGGGCGGAATCGACGGTATTTGACGGCTGGCAAGCGGAGCAATTGAGCAACTCCTGGGTTACGCTCACGATTGTGCCTGAGCTTGGCGGAAGGCTGATGCAGGTGAGTTTTGGGCGGCACGCTTTTCTCTTTGTGAATCCGGAATATCGCGGCAAGATCGTCCCTCCGCAGAATGACGCCTCGCCGCGCCGCTGGATCAACTACGGCGGTGACAAGGTTTGGCCCATGCCGGAAGGCACTAAAGACGAGCAGCACTGGCCCGGCCCTTTATCGGGTCCGCTGGATGACGGAGGTTATGCGCCGCGCGTGCTCTCTCGCCAGCCAGACTGCGCGGTAGAGCTAACCGGGCCGCCTGACCCGCTCACCGGACTTCAGTACTCGCGGGACATTCGCATTGGGAGCGGCTCGCCGGAGGTGTTTTTCCACGCCGTCATGAAAAACGTCACCGGGCACCCGCTCCGCTGGTCGATGCAATCGGTAACGCAGTATGACACCGCGGACGCGAGCCATCCCGGCGATTACAACCACGATTTCCACGCCTTCACCCCCGCGAATCCGCAGAGCGCTTACCTCGACGGGTACCACGTAGCCTACGGTCCGGCGCACGATCCCTCCTTCTCAATTTCCAACGGCCTCTTTAGCCTCCACTGGCTGTACCTGGGCAGCGAAGTTTGGGTGGACTCGCCGGGAGACTGGGTCGCTGTCGTCGACGGCTCGTCGCAATACGCGATGATCGAGCGCTTCCACCGCCAGACCGCCGCCTCGTATCCTGGAAAGGCCACGGTCATCTTCTACACCAATGGCCCGGCAATCCGGTTAGCATCGCAAGGTGCGCCGGAAATGACGCCTGCTGATCCGGTTGGGACGCCGTACTACATGGAAGCCGAGTTGAACAGCCCCTTGGTCGATCTGGCGCCAGGCGGCGCCTACGCCATGGATACCGAATGGTTTCCAACCAGGCTGGAAGGGCCGCTCAGCGCCGTCACCTACGCTGGCGCCGTGAGCCAGCCCCTGCAGGCAACTTCCGCGGGCAGCCAAGTGCACCTGTCGGGGAGCTTCGGCGTGTTCTTCCCGGGCGAGCTCGTTGCGGTATTCTATGGCGCCGGCGGAGCCCGCGCGGGCACGATTCGGCTCGCCTCCGCTAGCCCGCTTCGCGCCGTCAACTTGCAGCAGACGGTTACGCCGCCGGTAGGAGCCGTTCGCGTTTCGCTTCATCTGCAAAACGCATCGGGGCTGGACCTCGGCTCGCTCGGCGAGGCATGGATCAATGCCCCTTCGGAGGGGAAAAATCGATAACCGATTCGCGCATGAGGGCACTGAAATAGCGAGTGATTGTCACCGAGCGGTAGCCACGGCGAGCGCCTTACCTCGCCGTGGGCTTTTCACAAACCCACGACGAATTCAAAAAGCGAATTCGTCGTGGCTACCCTTGCTGTTGAGCTTGGTTTTCTGCCTCTCCACGCTGGCCCTCGCCCAGCAGCCATCCGCCTCCCCGGTCTCGACGCATATTAACGTCGAGCGCGCTGATCTTCTGATTCGGCCTCCGTCCTCCAACTGGTCCTCGTATAACGGCGATTACACCGGGCGCCGTTACAGCAGACTCGGGCAGATCAATACCCGAAACGTCCGGCAACTGCGCGCCGCGTGGGTGTTCCATTCACGTAATTCCGACGCCATGGAGGTGACGCCCGAGGTCGTCAATGGCATCATGTTCGTCACTTCCGCCAATGACGCATTCGCGCTCGATGCCCGCACCGGGCGCGTCATCTGGCACTACTCGCGGCCGATCTCGGAGGGACTGATCGACGACGCTTCATCCCACCACAATCGGGGCGTTGGCCTGTGGCATTCTCGAGTGTTCATGGAGACCGACAACGCGCACCTGCTTTGCCTCGATGCGCGCTCCGGCCACCTGCTCTGGGATATCGCCTACGCCGACCCGAAGAAGAACTACGGCGCAACCAGCGCGCCTCTGGTGGTTAAGGACGAGGTTCTGGTGGGCACTTCCGGAGGCGACGATGGCGTGCGGGGGTTCCTTGCGGCGTTCAGTGCGCGCACCGGAAAGCTGCGCTGGAAATTCTGGACGATACCGGGGCCGGGCGAGCCGGGTTCCTCAAGCTGGCCCGGGAATTTGTACCTCCACGGCGGAGGGACTACGTGGATGCCCGGCACGTACGATCCCGAGCTCAACACCATTTACTGGGGCACGAGCAATCCCTGCCCGGACTTCGATGGCAGCGTGCGTCCCGGCGATGATCTTTATACTGACTGCGTGCTCGCCCTCGACCCGGACACGGGAAAGCTCAAGTGGTATTTTCAGTTCACGCCCCACGATCTGTATGACTACGATGCGGTGGAAACGCCGGTGCTTGTCGACGCCAGCTATAAAGGTCGGCCACGCAAGCTGCTGCTCGAGGCAAATCGTAACGGCTTCGTCTACGTGCTGGACCGGACCACCGGCGAGTTTCTTTCCGCCACCCGCTTTGGCGAGAGGCTGAACTGGGCCAAGGGAATCGACGCGCACGGCAGGCCCATCCGCACCGGCGTTCAGCCTACCGCGGCCGGCACGCGCGTCTGCCCGGGGCTTGCCGGAGCGACGAACTGGTACTCGCCTTCCTACAACCCGTCAACCGGCCTGCTGTACTTCATGGATTTAGAAGATTGCGATATCTACTACCTCAAACCGCAGGCATTCAGTCCCGGCCGCACTTACTACGCGACGGGTACAAGGCGCGTTCCTGGGGAACCTGGGCAGAAAATCCTCGTCGCCTACAAACTTGAGACGGGAACCATCGAATGGCGGTATCCTCAGACAGGGGAGGGGCGCTCCTGGGCCGGAACGCTGACCACGGCGGGAGGGCTGGTCTTCTTCGGCGACGATTCGGGTTCTTTTGAAGCCGTCGATGCGCGCGCCGGTAAGCCCCTGTGGCACTTCAATAGCGGGCAGAACCTCCACGCGTCGCCCATGACTTACGCCGTCGCGGGCAGGCAGTACGTTGCAATCGCCGCCGGCAGCGATCTGTTCAGCTTCGCATTGCCGGAGTGAGGCTGTAGCGGCGCTATCTTCAGCGCCGAATTCGCCGGTGGGGACACCGGCGCTGCAAAAGGAGAAAAACGAAATGGCGTCCGAAGGCACCACCAGAAGAAAATTTGCCAGCCGCCTCGCCGGCCTCTTCGCCGGCGCGGGAGCGGGAAGCCTTGCGTGGAGCGCGAAAGGCTCCGCCGCGCCGCGCCGCAACGAAGTGCGGAAGCTCAACTACAAGGGCCAGCCGGCGAGCGGACATCAGATGATCACGCCGCTGATCGTGCATAATGGCCTCATCTACATCTCGGGCCAGGGGGCGAACGATGCCGGGGCCGTCCAGCAGAACGACATCGAAACCCATACGCACAAGGTGATGGAAAACGTAAAGCGCCTGGTAGAAGCGGGCGGCGGCACGATGGAAAGCATCCTTCAGCTTACCGTCTACCTTGCTAGCCTGGACGACTACACTGGCATGAACAAGGTCTTTAAGACATACTTTCCCAATGGGGGCCCAGCCCGCACCACCATCGCCGTGGCCGGCGTCCCGGGGCACTCGTTGCTTGAGGTCAACTGCATTGCGGCGGTCACCCGCCACTGAGAGGAGTGAGGGATATGAATCAGAAATGGAATCGCCGGAGTTTTTTGGGCGGGCTCGGCGTACTGGCCGGCTCAGCCCTAAGCGGGCCTACGCTGCTGGCAGCGCGTGGTCAGAAGGGCGCCGCCAACCTCGTCTACCCCAATAATGTGTACGAGGATCTTGGCGTCACCACCGTCATCAACGGCCAGGGCACCATGACTATGCTCGGCGGCTCACTGATTCCTCCCGAGGTAGAAGCCGCCATGCAGGCCGCCGCGCGCCACTACGTCAGCATACCGGACCTGGAGGTGGCGGCGGGCAAGAAGATCGCGCAAATTCTAAAGCTGCCGGAAGGCTGCACGGGCCTGGTGACCTCCGGCGCGGCCGGCGCGATCCAGTGCGGCTACTCAGGCGTCCTCACCGGGAACAATCCGGACTTCATCAAGCAGTTGCCGCACCTCGAAGGGATGAAGTCCGAGGTGATCATCCAGAAATCTCATCGCTATCCTTTCGATCACCAGATTCGCGCCACCGGAGTGAAGCTGGTCGAGATCGAAACGCGCGAGGACTTCCAGAAATCCGTGAGCCCGCGCACCTCCATGCTGCATTTCACCAACTACGCTAACGGCGCCGGGCACATCAAGGTAGATGAATGGGTAAAGCTCGCAAAGCAGAACCATCTGCCCTGCTTCAACGACGCGGCGGCCGATACTCCTCCCGTCTCGCACTTGTGGGACTACGTCAACATGGGCTACGACCTCGTCACCTTCAGCGGCGGCAAAGCCATTCGCGGGCCGCAATGCGCTGGGCTGCTGCTCGGCCGCAAGGACCTCATCGGTTACGCGCTGCTCAACAACAGCCCCTATGAGGATACGCTTGGGCGCGGGCAGAAGGTGGGCAAGGAAGAAATCGTGGGCATGGTGAAGGCGCTTGAGATCTTCGTGAACGAAGACCACAAGGCGCTCACCGAAGAGTGGTGGCGGCGGCTCGATACCATCAGCCGCCAAATCACAAAAGTTCCCGGCGTCAGCACCGCGTACTTCATCCCGAACATCGCCAATCATGTGCCCACGATGGAGATCAACTGGGATCCGCGGAAGTTCTCGCTGACGCCGCAGCAGGCGTTCGAGGCGCTGAAAAATTCGAAGCCATCCATTATTCTCGGCAGGAGCCGCATCGGCCTGTCCATGAATTCATTCATGCTCCAGCCGGGCGATGATAAGGTGATCGCGCGCCAGCTCGCGAAGCTGTTCCGGAAGCATCAGGTCTCCGCGTAACGCCGGCTCGTTGCGGGCAACGAGCCGTGCAGCGCGATGACAAGCCGTAATTTGACGAGTTCGGATACGGTGATGAGCGTTCTTTATCTTTCCCGTACGTTGGAACTCACTCAACATGAATACGAGTATCAAAGGAGGCCGGGCTGCGGAAAAAGCCCCCCCGGAACTAATTTTCCTGGTAGAAGAGGCGCCCGAGGGCGGGTACACGGCGCGCGCGCTGGGGGAATCCATCTTCACCGAAGCGGACGACCTTGCGAGTTTTCACGAGCAGGTGCGCGATGCCGTTCGCTGCCATGTTGAAGACGACCAGCAGCCCAAGGTCATCCAGCTTCATTTTGTGCGCGAAGAAGTGATTGCGGTATGAGCCTCCCCCGCGACTTATCGGGGGCCGCTCTTGCCGTAGCGCCGGCATCTTGCCGGCATTGTTATTTCAAATGCCGCCGCGACGGCAGCGCTACGCATTCTGCGGTTTTGTTTCCACCGGAGAGAATTCTCCCAGCGTAAAGTAGCCGTCTCACTGCGCGCTGCTGGCTTTATTTTCTAACGATGCACCCACAGTAACCTGCTCTCCAGGCGTAATCTCGATACTTCTCTGCCAGGTTGTGTAACCTATTTTCTGGATCAGAATTAAATGATTCCCTGGTAATAGCTCAAGCTTCGACGGCGTGCTCCCTACATATTTCCCGTCCACTGTGATATCCCCGCCGCTAGGAGTAGACACCACAGTCACAGACGAGAGCGATTGTGGTGCCGGTGCCGACCTCGCGCTGATGACGCCGTTTGCCGCACTTCCCGAACCGAATTTTTGGGGATCGAGATCCATGTCTCCGTTCACGAATGCCGTAATCTCCGTACCCTCGGGAATCGAAATATCCTTGCCGTGCATGAAAAGAAAGAACGGCGCGGCGGGCCAGACGATCAAGCCAGTGGCAACGATACCGGCGGTCATCGCGCCGGTGTGACCGCCGCCCTTTAGGTCCTTCACGGCTCGTAGGGCCGCCTTCTCTCCGTCGGCTAAACGAACGTAATCGATAGTGATGTTCAGCTTGCCGCCCCGCCCTAGCCGTCTCTTCGGTTGGGCCGCCGTCACAGTGCCGATTGCGGTGGCGCCCTTTGGAATCACACTGGTCCCGTTAAGGTTGACTGACTCTATTACTTGAAAGTTTACGTTCTGGTTCACCTGTGCTGTGGCGGACGACATAGTCTCCATAAGCCGCAGTTTGATGGGCGTCCCATCGGCCAGGTAAAACCTACCGCCTCCGAATGCCGCGCTTGCCGTGGACAGTGCGGCGAGTATCAGACAGAACTTGAGGGTTGCTTTGCCCATAGTCTTAGCCCCTCCGAAACGAGATTTTCGGCCTATTATAGCTGAATCCGTCGTCCGGGTTACAACATTGGCAGTGCGCGACCTGCTTTTATGCGGGAGTCTGGGCTATTCACACGCTCGCTCCAGCACCTCATGCAGCTCCTCGACCGTGAGCGAGACCGGGTTCGTTTTCATGCTGTTGGCCCGGGAAGCCCTCTCGACGAGAACCGGGAAGTCTTTCTTTCGCAAGCTGTAACTAGCAAGCGGCGGAATCGCCATCTCTTCGCACACGCGCCGCACCCAGTCAACGCCCTCCTCCGGCTGCGCGCCCGCATTCCCAGTTAGAATTTCTGCGACGGTTGCATAGCGCGCCAGAGCAGGCCCCGCCGGCGCGCGCGCCCGCAGCGCCCGAATATTGGCATCCATGCCGAAGGGCAGCAGCGCGGCGCAGAGCGCGCCATGCGGCGCGTCGTACATCCCGCCGAGCGGGCTGGCGAATCCGTGAATTAGGCCAAGGCCGGCATTGGTCAGGGCCAGGCCGCCGAGCAGGGCTGCCAGGGACATATCCGCTCGCGCAGTCTGATCGCGGGCATCGTGATACGCGCGCCGTAACGAGCGGCTTATCCGTTTGAGGCCGTCCACGCAAAAACCATCGGTGACGGGATTAGCCCGCGCTGAAACGAACGGCTCAATGAGCTGCGTAAGGGCGTCGAAACCGCTGCTCGCCGTGATCCCCGGCGGCAGTTCCTGCGTAAGCGTGGGATCAACCAGCGCGAGCCGGGGCAGCATGCGCGGGCTTCTCATGCTTACTTTCAGGCGATGCTCGGGTGACGCCAGCACCGAGTTTCGCGTCACCTCGGATCCTGTGCCCGCCGTGGTAGGAACGGCGATGAAGGGCGCCGGATCGGCCGCGAGCGGCTTGGCGTTTCCGATCACTTCCAGATACTCCATCACATCGCCCGAATTCGCGAGCAGCGCCGCGATGGCCTTGCCCGCGTCAATCGCGCTTCCCCCGCCCATGCTGATGACGAGGTCGCAGGACTGGGAGCGCGCAAGCGCCGCGCCGCTGCGGACCTGCCCGACCGTCGGCTCGCCGGCCACCGCGAATCGCGCGCATTCGAGGCCCGCCGATTTCAAGGCGTCGAGCAACGCCGCCGCGCGCGCCGGCGAGCTCCCGGTCACCAGGAGCGCGCGCTGTCCCAGCCGCCCGGCCTCGGGCGCGACTTCTTTCAGCGCGCCTTCGCCGAACACAATGCGATTGGCGGTGGTCAATTCGAATCGCATGGATCACTACCAGTCGCTATCCGCCGGAAAAACGTTCGAATATTTCACGGTGCTGCGCGGCTCCGCCATCATGGGCTCGGCGCGCTCCCGCCAGGCGAGGTAGTGAGGCGTCTCCTTGTGCCGCGCCGGCGCGTCGCTCGTGCGGTACGCTTCCACCAGCACGAATCGCGCCGGGTCGTCTTGCTGCTGCATCACGTCAAATCGCGCGACGCCCGGCTCCTTGACGCTATTCCGGGCATTCTCAAGCGTGGCTCGCCTGAAGGCTTCAATAAATTCCGGCTTCACACGAATGTGAACGTGAACCACGAGCATGATCTTTTCCTCCGTTCTTTGATCTTGCCACAACCCGTCGCCAGATCACACGTCCTCAGTTCACATGCCATCTCACCCCCGATCCTTCGATAAGAGCGGACGGCTCCGGGTGTGCTCCCGGAGGACGCAGTGGTGGAGCATGCAGGACGGGCCGAATTGACAACAGGGGGCTGCGGCTGCGGGATAAGAATTCGCACCCGTCGGGTGTGAATTTTGGGTATCATCGCGGCATGCGCAAAGCACC
>JBOGJW010000158.1:0-14775 GCA_050745245.1 Terriglobia bacterium
CGTCCAGACCGCGGAGCAGATGGCCGAAGCCGTGCTCAAACGGCTCGACGACGCCAGTATCATCGTCATGGCCGCCGCCGTGGCGGACTACCAGGCCGCTCGCTTTTCGCCTGCCAAGATGAAAAAGACCGGCGGTACTCTTACGCTTGAGCTGCGGCCAACCCGGGACATTCTCGCTGAGATTGCGGCCCGCCGCCGGGCCGGCCAGGTGGTGGTCGGGTTCGCCGCGGAGACGGATCATGTGCTCGAAAATGCGGCCTCAAAGCTCCGCGCCAAGACCCTGGACCTGCTGGTCGCGAACGACGTTACCCGCGAAGGCGCTGGTTTCGATTCTGACACAAATATCGCTACGCTGCTCTTCCCCGATGGCCGCACCGAGGAGCTGCAAAAAATGAACAAGTTCGACGTTGCCAATCGCGTGCTCGATGAGATTGTCAGGATCAGGCAGAGCGCGCGGTGATCAGCAATCAGCGTTCAGCATTCATACTTCGGCATTCATAATTCAGCATTCACCACCTTGCGGCCGCAACCAAACGCCATTTACAGTCATCGCCGCGAAAGCGGGAATCCATCTCAATTCAGCACTCAGCATTCAGAATTCACCATTTCCTTGCCGCAATTGTTTTTGTGACAGCAACCCTTTGGTGGTATATTCTGTACCTTTCCACAAGTAATCTCCGCCTCGCGCGCTGAGGTGGGCGCCATTCGGCAGGGCGCCGCAATCCGGCGTCAGAGCGAAGGAGTTCGCATGAAACGAAAAAAGGGACAGGAAGCAGAGGGAGTAACAAGGCGGGATTTTCTGAAGGGCGCGGGGGTGGCAGTTTCGGGAAGCGTTCTTGTGGGCGAGGGCGCGGCGCTTGCTGCACCGCCCGGATCATCCCAGATGCTCGGGCCGGGTGAAGTGCCGGTAACGCTGCGTGTAAACGGCCAAAACAAGCACCTGAGCCTGGAACCTCGCGTGACGCTGCTTGACGCTTTGCGCGACCACCTGGACATTACCGGCGCGAAGAAAGTGTGTGACCGCGCCACGTGCGGCGCCTGCACGATGCTGTTGGATGACCGGCCCGTTTACGGATGCACGGTCCTGGCCGTCGAAGCGCAGGGGCACGACGTGACGACGATCGAGCACTTTTCTGAGGGTGGGAAGCTCCATCCCATGATGGCGGCCTTCGTTGAAAACGACGCGCAGCAGTGCGGCTTCTGCACACCCGGATTTGTGATGGCGTGCATCGCCTACGTCAAGGCGCACCCTAATCCGACGAAGGACGAGATCGAAAAGGGCCTGGGCGGCAATCTGTGCCGCTGTGGCACCTACATTGGCATCCGCCAGGCTATGCTCGACGCCGCCCAGCAGATGAGCGCGGAAAATGAAGGAGGCTTCCTCCATGCCTAGCTGCAAATACGACTGGCCGGCCGCCGGCGACCGGAGCCTGATCGGCAAGCGGATTTCGCGTATTGACGGCCCCGCGAAGGCGAGCGGGCGCGCCAAGTACACCCTCGACGTGAATCTTCCCGGGATGCTCTTCGGGCGCTGCGTGCGCTCGCCCTATGCGCACGCCAAGGTCACCGCCGTCGACACCTCGGCCGCCGAAAAGATGCCGGGCGTGAAAGCAGTGAAAGTTATCCAGGGGCCCGGAAGTGAAATCAAATGGGCGGGCGACGAGGTGGTGGAAGTAGCGGCGGTTTCCGACCAGGTGGCGCAGGATGCCGTGCGCGCCATCAAGGTGGAATACCAGCAGCTTCCGTTCCTGGTGAACGAGGCCGACTTCAACAAGGATAAGGCGGCAGGGCGCACCAAGCCGGCGGCGGAGCTGAAGGTGGGCGACCCGGATAAGGCCTTTGCGGACTCCGACGTGGTGACGCACGAGGGAGATTACGGCATCCCGGTAATCGTCCACTGCTGCCTCGAGCCGCACGGCCATGCTATTGAATGGGTAGGCCCGCAGAGCATCCGCACGTTCTCGTCAACGCAGGGCGTTTCATCGATGCCGGGCCAGTTTTCAGAGGCCCTGAGTATTCCTGCGGCTAACGTTGAGACGATTTGCCGGTACATTGGTGGCGGGTTTGGCAGCAAGTTCCAGATGGACCGCTGGGGCGCGGTAACGGCGCAACTGGCGAAGCAGGCGGGAAAGCCGGTGAAGTACCTGCTCGCTCGCAGTTCGGAGCTGGAGGTGGCCGGCTGTCGGCCCTCCGGCTTTGCCCACGTCAAGCTGGCCGCGAAAAAAGATGGCACACTGGTGGCCTGGGAGTCCGACTGCTGGGGCACGGGCGGGCCCGGCCCGAGCGGTGTTCTCCCCATTCCTTACGTGCTCGACATTCCCAATCGCATCCGGCGGCACACGTTCATTCTCACCAACATCGGACCGTCGCGCGCGTGGCGCGCACCGAACCACCCGCAGGCTGCCATGCTGACGATGGCGCCCATCGACGATCTTGCGGCGAAGCTGAACATGGACCCGCTGCAGTTGCTGATGAAGAACGCCGATCTCGCCTCCGAAAATCGCGGCAAGGTCTACCGCGAGGAGCTGCAAAAGGTCAGCGAGATGCTCGAGTGGCCGAAATACTGGCACCCGCGCGGCGACAAAACCTCCGGCCACATTAAGCGCGGACTCGGCGCGAGCATTCACACCTGGGGCGGGCGCGGCCACGCGAGCAACTGCCTAGTTACTGTCCAGCCGGACGGCACGGCCACGGCGGAGCTGGGGAGCCAGGACCTCGGCACCGGAACGCGAACGGTGATTGCCATTGTGCTGGCGGAAACCCTGGGCTTGCCGGTTGAAGCTGTCACGGTGAAGATTGGCGACAGCCATTACCCCTACGACGGGCCCTCCGGCGGCAGCACGACGGTGGGCGGCGTTTCGGCCTCCACGCGGCGCGCCGCGGTGGATGCGCGCGACCAGTTGTTCGCGGCGGTGGCGCCGGGGCTTGGCGTTCCGCCGGATCAGCTTGTGGCCGTGGGCGGCAAGATTCAGGCCAAGGGCGATTCGTCAAAGAGCATCACCTGGAAGCAGGCCTGCCGCAAGCTCGGCGTGAAGGCCATCCAGACGCACGGCAAAAACCCCGGGCAGTGCATGCTCGGGCAAAGCGGCGTGGGCGGCGCGCTTGGCGCCGACGTTTCGGTCGATACCGAGACGGGCCTGGTGAAGATCAACCGCATGGCCATCGCGCAAGATTGCGGCCTGGTGATCGATCTCAAGACCGCCGAAAGCCAGTGTTACGGCGCCATGATTATGGGTGTGTGCTACGGCATCTTCGAGGAAAAGATCATGGACAACACGCTCGGCCGAATGCTGAACCCGAACATGGAGTTCTACAAGCTGGCCGGCATCGGCGATATTGGCGAGCTTCGGGTGCACATGATGACGGGGCCGGGATACGACGAGCGGGGCGTAATCGGATTGGGCGAGCCGCCGGTGATCTCGCCCGGCGCCGCGATCTCGAACGCCGTGGCCAACGCCATCGGCGTGCGCGTCCCGACGCTCCCCATCACGCCGGAGAAGGTTCTGGCAGCGCTTGCCAAAGGAGGTGTGGCCTGAATGGACCGCTTTGAATATGCAAGCCCGGCGGACCGAAAAGACGCCGTCTCCATGCTGGGGACCGATTGGGGCGAAACAGAAATTCTGGCCGGCGGCACGGACCTGGTGAGCTGCATGAAGGATCGCGCTGTCGTGCCCAAGCGCGTGGTGAGCCTGCAGCGCGTTTCCGGCCTGCGCGAGGTGCGCGCCAGCGGCAAGGAGTTGCGCATCGGCGCCATGACGAGCCTGCGCGAGCTCATGGAAAACGCGCACGCGAAGCAGCATTATGCCGCCCTGCTGCAGTCTGCCGATTACGTCCGCAGCGAGCAACTGCGGAATATGGGCACGGTAGGCGGGGAGCTGCTGCAGCGCCCGCGCTGCTGGTATTTCCGGCTCGGCTACGGGCTGCTCGCGCAGTACAACGGCAAATCGCTCGTGCCGGACGGGGATAATCGCTATCACGCAATTCTCGGCAACTCGGGACCGGCGTACTTCGTGAGCCCGTCGATGCTGGCGCCCATCCTGATCGCCATGGGTGCGCGCGCGACGCTTTACAGCGCGCAAGGCACGCGCGAAATCGCCGTCGAGAAGCTCTATACGACGCCCACTCAAGAGGGCCAGCGCGAGCACACGCTGCACCCTAACGAGATTCTCACGGAAATTGTGGTGCCCTCGCAGGGCTCCGCCCGCGCCGCCGTTTATGAAGTGCGGCAGAAAGAAGCGATGGATTGGCCGCTGACGGCCGCAGCCGTGGTGCTGCACATGAATGGCTCTACCGTGAGCCATGCTCGCGTAGTGATGGGACACGTGGCGCCGGTGCCGTGGGTTTCGCCCGAGGCCGCGCAGGCGCTCGAAGGTAAGCCCGTCAGCGAAGAGACGGCGGACGCCGCCGGGCAGGCGGCGGTGAGCAAAGCGACGCCGCTCAGCATGAACGGCTATAAGGTCCACTTGGCTCGCGTGGCCGTAAAGCGCGCGGTGCTGCGAGCCGCCCAGGGAGGTGCGTGATGCCGGAAAACCCAAGTGCTGTTGCGGCGCCCCGGGAGCATTGTCATCGCCTGCGCTGCAAAGAGATGTTCATCGATACGGGCGAGCCCTTCCGCATAGAAGACTCCGGCAGCGGCATCTACTGGTGTTCCCACACGCAGAATTGCCTCGGCCCGGACGGCGAAGTCGCCCACGTGCATGAATGCACGCCAAGCCGCGCTTGCTACGAAGCGCCGTAGTGTAGCGCCGGCGTCTCGCCGGCAAACGACCTTGGGGTAGCCGGGTAGCGCAGACCTCTGCATTTGAGGTCTGCGGTTTTTTGCACCCATCGGAAGACCGCGGACCTCAACTGCAGGTCCGCGCTAGGCGCTAGCCTGGATCACGGCTGTTCGTTCCAACCCTCGTGCTGCTGCCAGTCGAGAATGCGGTAATGGACTTCTTCACGCGGCAGCTCATCGAACATCCGCTTCATTCCTTCCGATAAGTTCCCGTCCTGCGACTGATAGATCCAGCTCATCTCCTGTTTCAGCGCAGCGGCCTCGCCGCTGAGGTGGACAACCCAGCGCTGGTAGTGGTAGGGCGCTGGATGATATCCGCCCGCTCCGTAGGCCTGATCGGCGACCACCACGGTCGCGGGATCGATGCGGCGCTCGCGCAGAAGCTCCTGGCAGGCTTTCACGACGAACCAGTTCGCGGTGCGATGGTCCACGTGCCGCTCATCGGGATGCGGCGTGGCGATCAGCGCCGGATGGTATTCGACGATGAGCTTCTTGACGAGATCGATCACGGGCCGGCGCGCGTACGGCAGATTAGGTAGCAGAATGTGTTCGTAGGGGGCGTGATCGCAAGCGAGATAGACCGAAAGAAAAGGATGCGATGCGTCGCGGTGGTGGAACCAGATCTCCTGCGAGCCGCCGTCGGGCAGACCCAGAAAGATATCGCGCGAACGCGGCAGGCCGATATGCTCAAGCGCCTCCTTGCTCTCCTCCATGCGCACCATGCCGAACTCGCGCGCCTCGTTCGGGCCGCACGGCTTGCCGTAGTAGCGCTCGCACTCGCCCACGTCGCCGCCGGTGAAAAAGATGACGTGCACCGGAATCCCGGCCTCGACGGCGGCGCGGATGAGGCCCGCCCAGGGAAGCTCGTCATCTTCGTGCGGGCAGAAGACAAGGATGGAACCCGGCAGTCGGTTCACGGCGATTTCAACCGAGGTCTCCGCCTGCTTTGCGCCGTCCGGGCCCCAAGTCGAGAGCGCGAGCGAATAAACGCCCGGCGAAAGCGATGCCGGGATTTTCCATGTGTCGATGGCAACCTTCCGCGCTCCGCCTGGAGCGATTATTAGCCCTTCGGCGCCGCGCCCTGTGGCGACCTGGGCGCCTTTCGAGTTTTTCACCGCGACGCGCAACGCGCCATTCTGCTCCGCGGAGTTGCCGGAGTTGCGGAGTTGCACCCTCAGCCGAACCGTATCGCCCGGGCGGTAGAGCGTGTGAGCGTGGTCCACGGCGATCTCGCCCGACATCTCTCCGGGCGAATAGAAGTGGCGGTAATTCTTGAAGTCAATCTCGTCGTTGTAGGGGTGTGTGAAGCTGTCGCTGTAAGGCTTGGGCAAACTCTGGCCGGGCGCGCGCACGATGGCAATGGGAGAGAACTGCATGTCGTAAAGCACCGTGTGGTCGTGATTCCAGAGCGCCACCGTGTAGCGGTCGACTTCCGGGGGCGGAACTTTGTCGTGCCGCGGCGGCGCGCCTGCGCCCAGCACGGCTTGCTGCGTCCCCTGCAGGAAAGCCGCCGTTCCGGCCGGTTCCATCGGGAGCGCCACCGTCCCGCGCGCGGGGAGCGAAAGATTCGAGCGGAGCACTTTCAACGCCAGCATCGGATTCGCCTCCGGTTTGCCGGAGAGGCTGGCTTCTCCGGAGAAGGTTGCAATCCAGGGGTAGTTCGGGTTGGAAAATTCCACTCGCAGGTCGCGGAGGGGCCGCCCGGAAAGATTTTGCAGCGTGATCTCGCACTCGATCGGCTCGCCGACGGAGTAAAAGGTCTTGTCCAGAGTGATAGACAAAATCCGGGCGAGTTTCCGATAGACTGCGAAGCTCGCTGGGGCCGCAGTGGCGATTACGCGGCCGGCATCGCTTAGCTGGACCGTCGCAAGATAGAGGCCGGTAGGCGCTTCGATGGGGATATTCCACTGCCCGGTATAAAGCGCGCCGCCCTCCCATTCTTTCCCCTGGCGGGTCATGGGAATGCTCGCGCGCGAAGCGGAACCTGCGTAATGGATGTCGGCGCTCGCAGTGTAGTTCGCGGTGTTCTCAGGAAGGCCCTTGATACTGGCCCGGAGCGTGGCGACGGACCCGGCATTAAAGCCGCTCGCATCCGCGGCGCCGGTAATTGAGACGCGCTGCGCGGCCGCACGACACACGGCGATCTGAAAAACGCAGAACAGCGTCACCACGACCCGCTTCGTCATTTTTGTCACGGTTTCTCCTCGGCGTCGATGAAACAGCCGCGGACCTGAAAAATGCAGGTCCGCGCTACCTTGCTTGCCGTCTCGGCGGCCTTTGAAAACGAGAAGCCGGCAAGACGCCGGCGCTGCGGCGCCTGACAGATTAGCAGGGTGACCGTGCAGTCACAAGCGGGAAACGCGCCGGGTGGCGCGCACTGGGTGATAAACTGAAAAGGTGATGGCCAGGAAAATTTACGCCTGGGCCTTGATCTCTGCGCTCACGCTGGCGGCCCTGCCAGCCGGGGGAGTGCTGGCGCGCAGCAGCTCCGGCCGCGAGTGCTGCTCATCCCGGACGTGCTGCAATACCCGCGAGTGTCCGATGGACGGCTCGCATTCCACTATGCCGCCGGATTGCCCTATGCACAAGCACGCGCGGCGCTGCGTTATCGGCTGTTCGTGCACGATCTCACCGGCGACTTCGCTATTAGCCACGCCGGTTCACACCTACCTCTACATGGATCCGCAGGATCGAAACGCCGTGCCGGAGCTTGCGGTCAGCTCGTGGCTGCCCCGGATAAAATCTCCCGCCGTTCTTGCAGGTCACCCGCCGGCCGCCGGCCATCCTCCTCGAAGAGCCCTCTGAGGTAACAAGCGGGTAGCGCGGACCTGCGTGCTCAGGTCCGCGGCTTTCCTCTGACCCAAAAGCCGCAGACCTCAAAAGCGGAGGGCCGCGCTACGCGCTTCTTCGGCCCGGCGCCGTTGCGCGCCGAAACCCCAGCCTTCGAGGAGAACTATGTACAGAAGTGTCTTTGCATTGGTGGCGGCGCTCGCGCTGGCAAGCGCGCTCGCGGCGGCGACTTCGACTGCAGCCCTGAACGGTGTGGTTCACGACCCGCAGCACCGGCCGATTCCAGAGGCTCGCGTAACGCTTCGCGCCGCCAATTCGAGCCTCGTCCGCACCGCCGTGACGAATGAAAATGGCGAATTCAAATTTTCATCAATTCCCGCCGGGCATTACGTTATCCAGTCGCAAGCGCCGGGATTCAGTCCGCTCGCTGAAAACATTCAGGTGAAAGAGACCAAAAATCCCGTCTTACACTTGTGGATGAAAGTGGCTGGCGTCCGGCAGCAGGTGAATGTCTCTGGCGCGCCGGCGTTGCTCAACGCGCAGACTTCAACCGTCCAGACGATGGTCACCGGCACGCAGATCGCGCAGACGCCGGGCGCGGACCTCACCAACAGTCTTTCGATGATCACCAACTTTGTGCCTGGAGCTTACACGGTTCACGACATGCTCCACGTCCGCGGCGGGCACCAGGAAAACTGGTTCTTTGATGGCATCCCGGTGATCAACACTAACATTGCGAGCAACGTGGGGCCGGTGATTGATCCGAAAAACATTCAAAGCCTTCAGGTGCAGACGGGCGGTTATTCGTCAGAATATGGCGACCGGGCTTACGGCTTCTTCAATGTCGTCACGCCTTCGGGATTTAATCGCAACAGCCAGGGCGAGCTAGTCACGTCTTACGGGAGCTTCAACCGCACCGACGATCTGCTCAGCTTTGGGAGCCACACCGATCGCTTCGCTTACTATGCGAGCGTGAATGGGAACCGCTCGGACCTTGGGCTCTCAACGCCCACGCCCGAAATCATTCACGATCAGGAAAGCGGTCTCGGCGGATTCGCCTCCGTCCTCTACAACGCATCGCCCGAAAACCAGATACGCTTCATCGCCGCGTTCCGAGGGGACCATTATCAGGTTCCGAACACGCCCGAACAGCAGGCCAGAGGAATCCGCGACCTCGATGTCGAACGGAATGATATGGCTGGCTTCACCTGGGCGCATAGCACTCCCGGCGGCGTGGTGCTGACCGTTTCTCCGTTCTTCCACTTCAACCGCGCCGACTATGCCGGGGGGCCGGGCGATAGGCCCTTCATCCTGAACGACAATCGCCGGTCCAGCTACGAGGGAGCGCTCGCAAGCCTCGCCGTCCCCGCCGGGAAAAATAAGTTCAGAACGGCGCTGGAAGTCTGGGGCCAGCACGACAATACCGCGTTCGGGCTCAGCGCAAATCCGGGCAGCCAGATTCTGGCGGAGTCGTTTCGCCCCTGGGCCAGCTCGGAAGCGCTTTCGTTTGGAGACCGCTACCAAGTCGCCTCCTGGTTCAGTTTGAACGGTGGCATTCGGCTCAGCCACTACGGAGGCCTCGTCAGCGAAAATGCCGCCGATTCACGGGCGGGCGGAGCGCTGCGCGTTCCGAGGGTTCACTGGATTCTGCACGGATATTACGCGCAGTACTACCAGCCGCCCCCGCTCGATACGATCTCAGGCCCGCTGGCATCTTTTGTTTTGCAGCAGGGATTCAGCTTTACCCCCTTGCACGGCGATCGCGACCACCAATGGGACACCGGAATTTCCATCCCCGTCCGCCACTGGTTCCTCAACTTCGATCACTTCCGGACGGACGCCGCCAATTTTCTGGACCACGATGAGATAGGCAACTCCGATATCTTCCTCCCTCTCGCAGATCAGGCGGCGCTAATTCGCGGCAACGAGGTCACGCTTCGCTCGCCGGAAATCCTGGGGCGCGCGCGGCTGAACATCGTCTACTCGAATCAGATCGCTGAAGGCCTTGGCCCTATCACCGGCGGGCTCATCGAATTCGCGCCCGCGAGCTATTTTTTGCTTGACCACGATCAGCGGAACACGGCGAGCGCGGTGCTGAATGTCCGCCTCCCGGGCCGAGCCTGGGCCGGGTTAACCGACGGGTATGGTTCGGGGTTCTTGGACGGCAACGGCCCCAGCCATCTCCCGCCTCATAGCACGTGGAGCCTGGCGCTGGGGAAAGCGCTCAACGAAAACATTTCGGTAAGCGTGAACGCACTCAACCTTACGAACTCGCGGTTTATGCTGGATAACAGCAATACTTTCGGAGGGAGCCATTTTGTAGATCCGCGCGAGCTCTACGTCGAACTCCGCTGGCGGTTTCATTATTGACGCGTGCAGCTACCAAAACTCCAGTGTGTGGAGCACGTCTTCGCCCAGAATTTTTTCCGATTCGGCGAGCACCTGTCTGAGGGAGGTTTCGAGGAGGGTATGACTGCTTGAGATGGAGACAATCCCGAGCTGCGCGCGCTGCCAGGAGTCCTGATGATCGAGCTCGGCCACCGACACATTAAACCGCGAGCGGAGCCGGCCCCGCAGCTTCTGCAGAACCGCGCGTTTTTCCTTGAGAGAGTGCGTGTAGGGGAGTTGAATATCGAGCGTCAGCAGTCCTATTGCCATGGCTCAGCGCTCCCGGGCCTGGCGCTCAGGCGATGGCCTCTTCGACGATCTTCTCGGTGGCGTAGGCTTCCAGAACGTCGCGGGTTTTGACGTCGCTGAAGTTCTCAAGGGCGATGCCGCATTCCATCCCGGCGCGCACCTCCGCCACGTCTTCCTTGAACCGGCGCAGGGAGCGCACGCGGCCCTCGTAGACCACGACATTGTCGCGCAGCAGGCGGAGCTTGGAATCGCGGGTAAGTTTGCCGTCGAGCACGTAACAGCCGGCGATAGTGCCCACCTTGGAGATGTGGAAGGTTTCGCGCACCTCCACGCGGCCGAGGGTGGTCTCCTTGTAACGCGCCTCCAGCAGGCCCACCTTCGCCTTGCGAATCTCATCCACGAGCTCGTAGATGATCGTGTGCAGGCGGATATCGACGCTCTCGAGGGAGGCAAGCTCTGCCGCTTTTCGTTCCGGCCGCACATTGAAGCCGATGATTACCGCGTTCGAGGCGGTGGCCAGCAGAACGTCCGTTTCGGTCACGGCTCCGACGCCGGCATGGATCACCTTCACCTTCACCCGGTCGTCGCTGAGCTTGGCGAGCGTATCGGCGAGCACCTCGACCGAGCCCTGCACGTCTCCCTTGATAATGAGCGGCAGCTCCTTGACGTCGCCCGCCGCGAGTTGCTGGTGAAGCTGGTCGAGCGTGAGCCGGGCGCTCTTAGCCAGCGCCGCCTCGCGCGCCTTGGCCTGGCGGTGTATCGCGATCTGGCGCGCCTTGGCGGTGTCCTCGATAACTTGCAGCCGGTCGCCTGCCTGCGGAACGTCTTCCAGGCCGAGGATTTCCGCCGTGGTCGCGGGCGGCACCGCTTGGACCGGCTGGGCCTGATCGTCAAGCATGGCGCGGACGCGTCCATAAATGGAGCCGACGATGAATGTGTCTCCGGCGCGAAGGGTTCCGTTCTCCACCAATACTGTTGCCACCGGACCGCGCCCGCGGTCGAGCTTTGCTTCGAGCACCGTGCCCGAAGCCGGGCGGTTGGGATTCGCCTTAAGCCCCTGCATATCCGCCACGAGCAGGATCATTTCCAGGAGAAGCTCAAGATTCTTCTTCTGGCGCGCCGAAACTTCCACCGTGACGGTGTCACCGCCCCAGTCTTCCGGCATCAGGTTTAAGTCCGCCAGTTGCTTCTTGACACGTTCGGGGTTCGCTTCCGGCTTGTCGGTCTTGTTGATCGCCACGACGATCGGCACCTTGGCGGCGCGCGCGTGGTTGATGGCCTCAACGGTCTGCGGCATAACGCCGTCGTCCGCCGCGACCACGAGCACCACAATATCAGTCACGCGGGCGCCGCGCGCCCGCATCAGCGTGAACGCCTCGTGGCCCGGCGTGTCAAGAAACACCACTTTGCGGCCGCTCACCGTGACGTGATACGCCCCGATGTGCTGCGTAATGCCACCCGCCTCCTTTGCGGTAACGTTCGTTTCGCGAATGGCGTCGAGTAGCGAAGTCTTCCCGTGATCGACGTGGCCCATCACGGTGATCACCGGCGGTCGCGGGCGGAGGTCTTCGGGGTTATCCGCCACTTCCACATCTTGGACAATTTCCTCCTCGAAGCTGATCACCGAAGCTTCAGCGCCGAAGTCGCGTGAGACTTCCTGGGCGGTCTGGCTATCGAGCGTCTGATTGATGGTCGAGAAGATGCCTTTTTCAAGCAGCCGCTTAATGACGTCCTTGGCGCGAACCTCGAGCTTTTCGGAGAGCTCCTTGATCGTAACGCCCTCGGTGATGGTGATCTTTCGGGTGATCGGGAGCGGCTCTTGGACCGCAGCCCGCGCGGTTGCGGGCATTGGATGAGTGCGCGGCCCCCCAAAGGGCGGGCGAGCCCCGGGAGATAAAAAGCGCGCGGGCCCAGGCCGGGCAGAGGGCGCCGCTTCCGCAAGCCGCGCTCCCCCGGGCGACGGGGGACGCGAAGAGGTCGGATGCATTGGCCGGTGCTCGCCCGGCCGGCGTACCGGCAGCGGCCGTTGAGGCGCCACGCGTCCGCGAGCCAGCCCGGGGTAGATCGGTTGATTGGAGGCAGGCATCTTTTTAAGCGGCGCGGGCTTGCCCGCTTTGGCGGCGATGGCCGGGGCGCCAGGCGCCGGCTTGGGGGCTTCTGGCCTGGCGGTGAGCGGCGCCGCTGGCCGTGCTCCCGGTGCTGGAGCAGGCCGGCCCAGCGTCGATGGACGAGCGGCAGGCGCTGCCTGCGCCGGCTGCGCTATCGGTGTTCGGAGGGGAACTGGACGCGCGGCGGCAGCGGGCCGGATTGCCTTTTCCGCCACGGGCGCCGGCTGCGGGGGCGCAGCGGGCGGCGAAGGCGGCGCTACCGCCCTGCGGGCGTCAGCTTTGATCTGTGCGATGGTGCGGCCGACCGGAGCCTCGTAGTGGTGCGGGGCCGGTTTCGCTGGCGCCGGCACGTGCGCCGCGGCAGGTGCAGCCGCAGGCGCCGCCATGGGTGTCGCCGGAGCGCTCGGCGCGGCAGGCGCAGCAGGCACAGCCTCTTTCGGCTCTACTGTGTGGCGAAAGTGCTCGCGCACTTTGGCGGCTGCGTCATCATCGACGGCGCTCGAGTGGGACTTCTTGTCCGTCATTTCCAGCTCGTCGTGCAGGTAGTCCAGGACGGACTTGCTCTTCACCTCCAGTTCGCGCGCCAGATCGTTGATGCGAATCTTTCCACTCACTAACTTTTGCCTCCAGCCCCCGCCTTACAAATTGTCGCTGCGCTTGCCAGTATCCCGTCGGTGCCTACTGCGAGTCTCGGCCATCCGCTTTGTATCAGGGTATGGCTTCAGCCATGCCGCACAACCGCCGAACTAAGGGGGCTCTAGCCCCTGATTATGGAGGCGCAAGCGCAACAGCGGCTAAAGCCGGACTAGTACTTGCGCTTAGGCGGCACCGCTGGTACCCCGATATCCACTGCCCGCGGCCACCGCCATTGGTGTCACCCCCGCGAAAGCGGGGGTCCGTTGAATAAAAAGCTTCCCGCTTTCGCGGGAAGGACTGAAAATGGCGCTTGGTTGCGGCCGCTCGCCGCGCTGCGCGGAAGCCCTCTCCCTTGGGCGCCTACCGCTTAGCGCCGGAATCCGAAATCTCCCCGGGCTTTGTCTCAGCCTCCGAGCTTTCGCCTCGCTTCTCGGGCGCTGTTTCCGCGCTGTCGGATGGCTCCGGTTCCTCCTCGGCAGCTTGCGCCTCGGCCGGAGCCTCTGCAGCCTCGGGCGCCGCTGTTTCGGCGGCTTCGGCTGCGGGTGCGGGTGCAGTGAGCTCTTGCGTGGGCTCCTCCAAGGTTTCCTCGGCCGCCGCCGCAGTCTCCGCCGGAACCTCCGTGGTTTCCGCCTCGGGCATCTCTTCGCCCCGCTCGAAGTAGTCGGTCACCACGCGGCGGATCTTCTCCACCGTCTTTTCGCCGATTCCCTGAATGGCGGTGAGATCGTCCGGCGTCATCTGGGCAAGCTGCTCCACCGTTTCCACTCCGTGCTCGCGCAGCCTGGCCAGGGTCTTCTCGCCGAGCCCGGTGAGTTCGTCGATGGACGCGCCACGCCGTGCCATCGCCGCCATCTGCGACTCGATCTCCTGGCGCTTCTCCTCTTCGCTCTTGATGTCGATGTGCCAGCCCAGGAGCTTCGCAGCCAGCCGCACATTCTGGCCTTTTTTGCCGATAGCGAGCGAGAGCTGCGAATCGTCTACGATCACTTCGAGGTGCCGTTCTTCCGAATCGACGATCGACACGTGATTGATCTTGGCCGGGCTCAGCGCGTTCGCCGCGAAGGTGACGGGGTCCTCGTTGTACTCGATAATATCGATCTTTTCTCCGCGCAGCTCGCGGATAATCGACTGCACGCGCATGCCTTTCATTCCCACGCAGGCGCCGACGCAATCCACGTCCGGATCCTTCGAGTACACCGCCACCTTGGTGCGCTCGCCCGCTTCCCGCGCCATACCCTTGATCACCACCGTGCCGTCATAAATCTCCGGGACTTCCATCTCGAAGAGCCGCTGAACCAGCACCGCATCGGCCCGCGAGATGATCACCTGCGGGCCGCGAGCGGCGCGGTCGACCGCGGTAATCACGGCGCGAATCCGGTCGCCCATCTGATAATTCTCCAGGCGCGACTGCTCGCGCCGCGGCACCCGGCCTTCGGTCCGTCCCAGGTCCACGATCACGTCGGGTCCTTCAAGCTGCTTCACGGTGCAGTTCACCAGCTCGCCAATCCGCTGGCTATACTCAGCGTAAACGGTGTCGCGCTCCGCTTCGCGTACCTTTTGAAAAATCACCTGCTTGGCGGTTTGCGCTGCGATGCGACCGAGCACGTCGGTCGCCTTCGGGATGCGAACCTGGCCCTCCAGGCTTGCCTCGGCGTCGTACCGGCGAGCGTCTTCCAGCGAGAGCTCATGGTCGGCATCCTCAACGCGCTCCACCACCTTCTTCACCGCGCAGACTTCCACAGCCCCTGTGTCCTTGTTGAAGCGCGATTCCAGGTCCTCCGCGGTTTTGTAGAATTTGCGGGTCGCCACCAGAATGGCGTCTTCCAC
>JBOGJW010000159.1:0-4280 GCA_050745245.1 Terriglobia bacterium
CACTATATCCGCGTGCTGCGCCAGAGCGGGTTCGACGTGGTGCGGCTCTCGGTTGAGTTCTACCGCAAGTTCTCCTACCCGCTCGCGGCGCTGGTGATTACGCTCATCGGCATTCCGTTCGCATTCAGTGTTGGCAGACGCGGAGCGCTCTCCGGCATTGCGCTCAGTTTGGGCATCGCCGTGGCGTTCTGGTCCATCAGCAGCCTGTTTGAGGCGATGGGGAACCTGAGCCAGCTCCCGCCGGCCGTGGCCGCCTGGTCGCCCGACATTCTGTTCACCATCGGCGGCGCCTACCTTCTGCTGCGCGTCCGCACCTAGCGCCGGCCTCGATGCCGGGCTATAGCGGCGCTGTCTCAGCGCCGAATGCCGCCGCTGGGGACACCGGCGCTGCCCGTGGCAGGCGCACCTTCATGGCTGAATCCGAGGCGCCGGAACAGGTCCGCCATTTCTTCGATACTGATCTGCTCAGCACGAACGCGAGGCGAGAGCGCGAGCTCCTCCAGCGCGCCTTCGACTCGCGCCCGCGAAAAATATGGGGCGAGATTGTTCAGCAGACTCTTGCGCTTATGGGCGAATGAGATTTGGGCAAACCTCAGGAACTGGCTCGCCGCAATATCATCCCAGTCAGGGAAGCGGGGTGACACCAGCAGGTCAACCAGCGCAGAACGAACCTTTGGCGGAGGCGAGAACGCCCCCGAAGGAATTTCGAATTTGATTTTCGGCCGCGTGAAGCATTGGACGAAGACGCTCAGGTAACCGTAGGCGCGGGTTTCCGGGACGGCGGCGAGGCGCTCGCCGACCTCCTGCTGCACCACGAAGCTCGCGTGCCGGACGCTTCGCCGCGCGTCGAGAACGCGTTCGAGGATGGGCGAGGTGATGTAATAAGGCAGGTTCCCGAAGACGTAGCAATCGCGCGCCGCCTGGCGCCGGCAGAGCTCGGCGAGGTCCGTATGCAGGATATCCTGTTGCAGAACCTCGACGCCCGGCTGGTTGTGAAACTCGCTTTCGAGGCGCGCGGCGAGCGCGGGATCAACCTCAATGCCCACCAGCTTGCGGCAGCGGCCGGCCAGCAACCGCGTCATCACCCCGCGTCCCGGCCCGATTTCCACCAGCAGGTCTTCGGGCTGAAGAGCCAGCGCGTGGGCGATTCTCCGCGCCATTCCCGGATCCCTCAGAAAGTGCTGGCCTAGCCTCATAGAGACAGTGGCGAGTGACGAATGACGAGCGACAAGATGAATGCTGGATTATGAATGCCCAGGGCCAACAGGCGGGCGGTTTCACACCAAGCAGCCCGCGCGGCAGCAGCACGGCGAATCATCGTTCATAATTCAGCATTCATAATTCTTCTTGCCACTCGTCACTTGTTTCCCACCAGCTTCTCAATTTCCTGCGGGTCTTTGGGTAAGGACTCTGTTAAGACCTCGTGGCCGGTGGGTGTGATCAGAAGCATGTCCTCGATGCGCACTCCGATTTTCTCATCGGGAATGTAAACGCCGGGCTCGATGGTGATGACCATGCCAGGGGCGAGCGGCAGATCGTAATCCGCGGGGTCGTGCACGTTCAGTCCCACCGAGTGGCCGAGCCCGTGGATGAAATATTGGCCCAGGCGTTTGTGGTGCGCGTCGAACCCGTGCGAGTTGATGTAATCGAAGGCGATGCTGTAGAGGCTCCCTTTGTGCCCGCGCGTCAGAAAGACGCCCGGCCGCGCCGCGGCGATGGCGGCCTGCTGCGCCCCCAGCAACACGTTGTAGATCTCGAGCTGGCGCGGCGTGAACCGGCCGTCAACGGGCAGCGTTCGCGTCATATCGCTGGCGTAGCCGCTATACGACCCGGCCGCGTCGATTACGACCACGTCTCCGCGCTGCATCTGCCGCGAGTCCTGGTCGTAGTGGAGTACGGTGGAATAGAAGCCGGAGCCGACAATCGGAGGGTAAGAAGGCCACTCGCAGCCCAGGTTCTCAAACTCGTACTTGATGAGGGCCGCGATCTGGTATTCCCACACTCCGGGATGCACCGCTTTCATCGCCGCCATCTGCCCGGCAATTGACGCCTTCACCGCTTTGCGGATGAGAGCGATCTCTCCCGGAGACTTCACCATCCTCATGTGTGTAAGGAAGGGGCGGACGTCTGCGAGCGTGGCGGCGGGCGCGAGCTTCCGCAGCGCGTCCACCTCCGCCGCTTGAAAGCAGTCCTCGCCGCTCTCGGGTTGAGGCGTGAGTTCGGTATAGACCTTGTGAAAGCGTTGGAGCGCCTTGTGAAGCTCCGCAGGAAAGCGCTTCGTGCTCATCACCACGGGAAATCCCGTCATCGCAGAGGCGTCAGGATCGTTCGGCCCGAGCTCGGGACCGGTCCAGCGTTCCTGGCGGAGATCACGCGGCGGAATGAACAGGATCTCTTCGGCGATTCCGGCCGCCGGGGCATGCCCCATCGCGCGCGATTCGGGCACCAGCATCATCTTCGCGCCGGGCTGATCCCAGCCCGTCAGGTAATAGAAATTCTCGTTCTGCCGGAAGGTGGTCACGGAAGCCGCTACGTCCCCTTCCTCATAGCCGAAGAGAACAACAATGCCATCGCCCGTCTCGCTCACCAGGCGCTCGCGCCGCTGATGGAAGTCACTGAGCGGCTCGCGCTCCCACGCGCCGGCAGCCAGCGCCGCCAGCGCAATGGCCGCGAGGAGCAGTCCGACGGTCCGTAGAATGCCACGATTTGAAGGCATGATTCCTCTTCAGCGCGGAGGTGGCTTGCGCCGCCAGCGCGCTCCCGTTTTGAGAATTGACGCGACGCGAAGAAGAACAACTCCCGAGCTTACGACGGGCATTTTACTATGGGCGCGCAGGCGCCGAGGCAGAAAAATGGTAGAGGCCAATCCATTTCGCTCTCGTAGGAGACTAACTGTTGGGATGCAGCGGCCGAATCAGCGCTACGTCTCGTACCTCCGGGAGCGAAATGGATAGGCCTCAAATGGTAATTTCGATCACGACGCCCGTACTTGCGGCGGAGCCTGGGAAGGCTCTGGCAGGGAGTTTCAAAATACGTTCAAAACTGCTTGACACGGCCGGGGCAGTGCGATAGTGTTACCGACAGCTAACCCCTGTGAAAAATAACCAGAATGGTTAATTGGATGGCATATTGACCGTGAAAAATGTGGTTGATGGCGATCGCCATCATCTCCAGCCTATGCAGGCTGCCTAAACTAACGGCTGCTGGAACAGGTTGTGGATCGGTGCCACCGTCAGGGCATCTTTTTGCAAGCAAAGGAGGGGTGATCCTATGAAATGGAATAAACTTCTGGGATCGGAAATGCTTTTGCTATGCATTGTTTTGCTTTGGGGGGGGATTCCAGCGCTCGGGCAGACCACGTTCGGAACGATTACGGGAACTGTTACTGACCCAAGCGGAGCGATGATTCCGGGCGCAAGGATAACCGTCACCAACGAGGGGACCGGCGCGGTGCGCCAAATGACAACCGCGTCAGATGGCGTGTACAACGTTCCGGACCTGGGCCTCGGAACCTACCGGGTGCGCGTCGAAGCCAAAGGTTTCAGCCCACAGGAGCGCCTTCACCTGACGCTGTACGCGCGCCAGGTCCTCAATGTGGACGTGCAACTCACTGTCGGTACGGCTGCGACGCAGGTTACGGTCGCCGGCCAGGCTCCCGTGATCAACACGGAGACGAGCACGATCAGTACCACTAAGACTTCTCAGGAGTTGTTGAGTCTGCCTCTGACGGCGCGGCAAGGCAACAGCAACAATAGTTTCGCGATCTACAACCCGGGGGTCGGCGTCAATGATTCGGGCAACTTTTTCGCCAATGGCGTGCGGCAAATTGATACTTACTCGGCGGCCGACGGAATCGTTGAGATGGCCGACCCGGACGGTATCGGCGGCGGGCAGATCCAGCCGGATATTGAAAGCGTTGCGGAAATTACCTACATCACGGGCACTCCCTCAGCCGAATATCAAAGCCCTGTGAATTTCATCCAATCGACCAAATCGGGCACGAACCAGTTTCACGGCAGCTTATATTGGGGCTATAACAGCAATAGCCTGAATGCCCGCAACTTCTTCGCCACCAAGGTTCCATTTCGCGTTTTCAACGATTTTGCGGCAAGCGCGGGCGGGCCTATCAAGAAGGACAAATTGTTCTTCTTCGCCGATTGGGAAGGCCAGTTCAACAGGGGCCAGGCTATTGTGACAGGCAATACTCCCTTGCCGCAGTGGCGGACCGGAGACTTCAGTGGCTTGCTGTCCCAGGGAACCGTCATTATGAACCCGTTTAC
>JBOGJW010000160.1:0-7536 GCA_050745245.1 Terriglobia bacterium
GCCTGCATAGGGTCGCGCCCAGGAGGGCCTCGCTCCCATCCTGTCTGCCACTACCCACGGCTTGCGCACGCCGATTCGTAATCAGCGGCCCACGCGCGAAACCATTCCTGAAATTCCTGGGCCTTCCTCCGCAGGCGCTCGCCCATGGGCCAGCTCAGCGTGCCCATTTCAATGCCGCGTGCGCTTAAGGCTAGTTTGATAGCCCAGGCGGGAGGGAACGCCGCGATCCGCGCCAGGAACTCGTTCAGAAGCGATTCCAGTGAACGAGCCTTTCCAGCCTCGCCCGACCGGAACGCCTCGTATACGGCCTGGATCAGCTCCGGGCAGGCGCTCGCCGTGCCGGAGATTATGCCGTCGGCGCCCTGCTCCAGAGCGCTGACCAGCAGATCATCACTGCCGATCAGGAATGCAAGTTTCGCCTTCGCTTCCCGAAGGACGGGAAGGTTCTCGGGCGCGCCTGAACTGTCCTTAATGCCGGCCAAGTTCGGCACCGTATCGGCCAAAAGCAAGACGTCCCGCAGCGCCAAGGAATCCGTAAATTGCGGAATGTTGTAGAAGATGACGGGCAGGGGCAGCTCGGTGGCGGCTTGCCGTATGAAATCGACCAAGTCAGCGGGATCGTACGGGAAAAACGAAGGCGGCGGCAGTAACACGGCCGACGCGCCGCACTCCGCCGCAACTCGCCCCAAGCGAAGCACATGGCCGTAATGCTCTCCGCCCACTCCCAGGATAAACGTGGCGCAGCCATTTAGCCTGCGGGCGGCGCTTCGGAAAATCGTGCAACGCTCCTCCACGCTGCAAGCGGCATACTCCCCTGTCGCGCCCCCAAGGCAGAACCCCGTGATGCCCCTTTCGAGAAGAAAATCGAGTATGGGGTACAGGCGGTCGACTCGCGGCGCGCCATCTTCTCCGTAGGGGGTGGGCAGCGCCGCAAAGACGCCCGCAAGCTTGTTTGATTTCGGCATGTTGGCTTTCTGGCTTTCTTGCCTCGAGTGGTTTTTCTGAGTTGTGACGCCGACGTCGCGGTTGTTTTTTAGAACCGATTCTTAAAACTTATCGCCGTTGAGCAAGTAATCACTACAAATGTAATTAGATTTCTGGAATCGAATACAAATTCATTCTAGTGCTTGACATGGATCAATTTCAAGTATAGATTGTTGAAAATTGTGAACGCACGGGGTCGGGCGGCATTAATCCGCCCACTGAGCGGGTTTTCGGGAATCGGTTAACTCCGGCGGCGATGTCCCCATCGCCGCAATGATTGGGAATAAAGGCCGACGGTGCGGACACCGCCGCTACAAAAGGAGTTTTCACACAGACTCTGAAGCCGTGACCTGATACGCCCAGCGCGGAACGCTTTCGAGGCTGCTAAACTAAGGCGTTGTTTGGAACTGACGCCACCTAACGTGTCACTACACCACTTCTTGGTTTGGAGGCTGGAAGTATGAAAACCAAAGCTTTGGGGATCCTGTTGCTTTCAATCGCGCTGCCGATCGCGCTCTTTGCCCAGCAAAACGGGGCGAGCGTCACCGGGCACATTTACGATCCGTCCGGGGCGCCGGTTGCGGCGGCTAAGGTCACCGCCAAGTGGGTGCAGACGGGCGCCATCTTCAATGCTCAATCCGATTCCGCCGGCCTTTATCAGCTTCCCTTTCTGAATCCGGGGCAGTATCAGTTCACGGTTGAGAAGCAGGGCTTCCAGCAGATCGTTCAGTCGGGCGTCACGCTGACTGTCGGCCAGAAGGCTATGATGGACTTCAAGCTGCAGCTTGGGAGCGTCTCCCAGTCGATTAACGTGACCGCGAACGCGCCGATTCTCCAGACCGAATCGGGCGATCGCAACTGGACGATCGGCTCGGCACGCATTGCAGCAGTGCCCCTGCGCGGTTTGAACTCGATCATGACCACGTGGTTTTCTCCGGGCGTAACGGTGACTTCGTCGGCACAGAAGCTGCGCCCCTTTGACACATCGGGGAGCCAGAACGAGAGCATCAACGGCGGGCAGACGGGGAACAATGGCCAGAACAGCGCCAACCTCGTGCTCGTGGACGGCATCTCCAGCAACACCCACGCCGAGGGCGTGGGCTTTAATGCGATCTCCGATACGGTGCAGGAAGTGAACGTGCAGGAGACTATGTATGACGCCGAATACGGCTGGAGCACCGGCGGCGTAATCAACACGATCACCAAGGGCGGCACCAACACGTGGCACGGCGACGCTTACGAATACCTGCAGAACACGATCTTCAACGCGAACACGTGGGGCAATAACCGCACCGGCCAGCCTCGGATACCCTGGCACATTAACATGTTCGGCGGCAGCGTCGGCGGCCCGGTGATCCACAACAAGCTGTTTCTCTTTTTCGCCTACCAGCAGATCAAGCAGGTGCAGCAGGACCCCTTCGTCACCTCGGTGCCCACGGCGGCGATGAGGAGCGGCGACTTCTCGCATGTGTTCGTCCCCGGAAATAACGGCCAGCCCGAGCAGCAGACTATTTTCGATCCGCTGACGACCGTCTGCACTTCAAGCGGCTGCACGCGCTCGGCGTTTTCTGGCAACATCATTCCGTCGGCCAGCATCAATCCGATTGCCAAAGCGGTGATGTCGTACATTCCGCTTCCCAACGCCCCCGGCGATCCCACCACCGGCCAGGGCAACTTCGTGAACACTTCAAACTCCCGGAAGTTCCTCGACAACTTCCCTGAATACTCCGGCCGGCTCGATTTCAACTACTCCGACAAGACGCATATGTTCTTCCGCTACTCGATCAATGACCTGGACGAGACCCGGAGCTATAAGTATTCCACCACTTCGGCATTCAACCTCGCCGACACTGGCACTAACTCGCCCTTTTCGCGCGCCAACCAGGATTTCACTTACCAGGTCACGCACACATTCGACCCTACGACGGTGCTCGAGTTCCGCACAGGCATGGACCGCTTCACCTCGACCTCGGGCAGCTCAATCAGCAATGGCTTCGATCCCGGATCGCTCGGGTTTTCGCAGACGTTCGTCAGCCAGGCGATCAAGTACTTCCCCAAATTCAACTGGACCTCCGCGTGCTCAGGCTGCCCCTCAAACTATGAAGGCGCAGGATCAAACCCCGAAGGCCTCACGCCGTTTGACCTGACGTATTCCAACGAGCTGGTGCTGGCGAAGACACACGACCGCCATAACATGAAATTCGGATTACAGATGATGTGGATCGGCGAGAACGTCGAAAGCCCCGGCTACGCGGCCGGAAATTTCACTTTCAACGGGAGCTATACCGCGGCCACGCCTCTCACACTCACGGCTTCCACGGGAAATCCCGTGGCGGATTTCCTGCTCGGCTATCCCTCCTCCGGCTACATTCAGAAGCTCAGCAGCCCCGCCATCAGCGAGCGCCTGTGGTCGCTCTTCGGCCAGGACGATATTCACGTCAGCCCCAAGCTGACGCTGAACGTGGGCCTGCGCTGGGATTACCTCGGTCCATTATCCGATCGCTTCAATGCGCTGACCCGCGGTTTCTGCTCCACGTGCGCAAGCCCGCTGCAGGCGCCGGGGCTGAACCTTCAGGGCGGTCTTGAATTCGCGGGCGTCGGGGGAAATCCGCGCGGCATTTACAACCCGCGCTACTCGAATTTTGATCCGCGCATCGGGTTTGCCTATCAGCTTCAGCCGCAAACCGTCATCCGCGGCGGCTATGGGATGATGTACGCGCAGGCCATGGACAATCCAGGAGCCGCCCCCGGCTTCAGCCAGACCACCAACATGGTGGCATCGGTGCAGGAAGGTATTCCCAACCCGGCCGCAACCCTTGCCGATCCGTTTCCTACCGGTATCCTTACCCCGGTTGGCAGTTCGCAGGGTTTAGTCACAAACCTGGGTCAGGGCATCTCGTTTGCTGATCCCGACATGAATATCCCTCGCGTGCAGCAGTATTCGCTGGAAGTTCAGCACGAATTCCGCGCCAACTGGATGCTTTCGCTCGGCTATGTGGGAAGCCGCACCAGCCGCCTGCCCTCCGAGCGGCAGCTTAACGCGCTGCCCCCCGCGGCGCTCGCTCTTAAGCCTACTCAACTGACGGCGAGCGTGGCGAATCCATTTCTGGCTGTGCCCTCAACTTCGCCGTATTACAGCCTGCTGCAGGGGACGTTCCTGGCTGCGCCGACCGTGCAGTATCAGCAGCTTCTGGTACCGTATCCGCAGTTTCAGGCGAGCCAAAGTCCTACCGGCGGCGGAGTGCTGGAGCAGTTCATACCCATTGGCCGGTCGGAGTTCAACAGCTTCCAGGCTGAGCTGGTGAAACGGCTCTCCGTGGGGCTGGACTTCAGCTTATCGTATCAGTGGGCCAAGATGATGGATGATTACCAGTTCCTGAATGCTGAGTCGCCGGCGCCCTCCTGGGTGATCGATCCCTACGACGTTCCTCAACAAGTAAAGCTGAGCGCGGTGTGGTACCTTCCCCTGGGACCCGGGCAGCGCTTCGCTTCCGGCGTTGGGGGAGCGCTCGGGCGGATGATCGGCGGCTGGTCGGTAAGCGCGCAGGCGCGCGGGCAGCAGGGCATGCCGATGAATTTTCCTTCGGGCGTCGCGCCCACCGGGAATTCCCCGAGCATTTCTAACCAGTCCATCAACCGCTGGTTCAACACCTGTACGCAGACCTCAACCGGGCTCCGGGACTGCGAATCCGGCGAAAAGCCCGCGTGGCAGACGCTGCAGCCCTTCCAGCTTGCGACGTGGTCGCCGTATCTCAACAGCGTTCGCAAGCCGGGCATCGACGACTTGGAACTTTCAGTGGCCAAAGACACACGGATCAAGGAGCGTTACAGCCTGAAGTTCCGGGCCGACTTCATCAACGCGACAAACACCACGCAGTGGTTCAATGGCCCCAACACCAGCGCCACCAGCGGTACTTTCGGCAGCATCGCCAACGCTGTCCTTCCCACAAACGACCCGCGCGTCATCATGCTGTCGCTGCGGTTCGAGTTCTAAGGCGGCCCCATGAAATAACGCGCTGAGGTCTACGACCTCCGGGGTAGCGGGACCTCCGCTTTGGAGGTCTGCGGCTTGTTTTCCGGCTCGCGAAAGGCTGTGAAAACACCCGCTGGTTTGCAGGGGGGCTGCGTACCGTGCACCAGGGCGGGGCAAATCCTCGGCAGTGCGTGTTCGACCCGGCGATGCGCGCTCCCCGGCACGTCAATCAATCGCACACCTTCAGGTCTGCGCCAGCCAGCGAGTAACGACCGCGGACCTCGGAGACGGAGGTCCGCGCTGCTCTCGCTCCCCACCGCGAGTTGCGCGGGTTGCGCTCCCGGGATCATCGATTCAATTCATAATGCGACGATTGCAACGGCGACTATGGCACGCAGACGCTTTGCGGCGCGAGAAGCTGCACGCCGGGCTGCTCGGTGGTAATGCGCACCGGCACGACGCCGCTTTTGCTGGCAGGCGCGGCACGGAACGTGAGGATATACTGTTCCCCGAGGAGCTGCGCCACCTCCTGCAGATACGGCTGGAATGAGATGGGCGTTTCCAGGCCCTGAAAGAACGATTGGCCTCCGGTCGAGAGGGTCAGCAGCGAGAGTGAGCCTTGGCCGTTGTTGACGAGGAACAGGTTGCGGCGGTAGAGGCCGGCGTCGTTGGCGAAGATCGTGTAGATGACTACACCGCCTCGCTGCGCCTGCTCGATGGCGGCATTGAGGTCCGGATTTAATCCCGGCTGCGAATCCATCACACCACGATACAAATCGATGCCGTCGCTGATGAGGAGCATCGCATGGAGATGGCCGTCACGCGGGAAATGCTTTACCGTATCGCCTGCGGCCATGTAAATGCTCGACCCCTCGTTCGCGCGGCCCACGGGGAGGCGCAGGGCTTTTGCGGCTGCAGCGTGATCGGTGGTGAAATCCTGCAGCACGGTTGCGTTGCCGTGCGTCGCGTAAATCACGGCCACGCGCATGGCGCTGGGGAGTAAAGTGATGAAGTGCCGGAGGTTCGCGAGCTGGTTGCCGAGGCTGGATGCGGCCGAATCGTCTACCAGGATTGCAAGATCGGTCTCGGAGCCGTTCGGATCAGCCGGCGTCCAGCTCACCACCGGGCGCCTCTCATGCCGCTGGTAGACCAGGACATCCTGCGCAGTTATTGCCGCGGGGGCGCTGGAGCCGCGGCGGAGTACGGTGACCGTGGCGCGCACCTCGGGGCCGCTCGAAGCGGGTGCGGCTTGCGCCGGACTGCGGCTCGGCAACAGCAGCAGCGCCGTAACCAGTGCTGCTGCCCAGGCCGTAAGCCTTATTTTGTCCACGTGCGGGCGCAGCCCCGCGCGGCGCCCGGAATCACCATTGCGTCCCATCACGTTGTTAGATGACGCTCGCGGCGGGCCGCGATGCATCTCCTATTGCGGGAACAGAAGTGGATAACACATCGCCAAATGTCTATGGAGGCCACGTGAAAAGAACCTCGATGATTCTTGCGATTTTATTGATCTTTCCCATCATGGCTGTTGCGCAGCACGGTAAGGAGAGCAGGGGCAACAATAAGAATGACCGCCAGGTGGGCCACGGGTATATCCATTCGCACGGCCCCAAGACCTCAGTCGAAAAACGCGAAGGACGGCAGCAGCCCGCCACCCGAGGTCATAACTACGTCGACAAGCCGGGCCATCCCAACGCACCCCACGTCGACCGGAACTCTCGCTGGGTGGGGCACGATGCGGATCGCGGCGACCCACACTACCACCTCGATCATCCCTGGCAGCACGGACATTTCACCGGCGGTTTTGGCCGCTCGCACGTCTGGCACTTGCAAGGCGGAGGGCCAAGCCGCTTCTGGTTCAGCGGCTTCTACTTCAGCGTCGCCCCGTACGATCTTCAGTTCTGCAACAACTGGAATTGGAATGGCGATGAGATCGTGATTTTTCAGGATCCGGACCACCTTGGCTGGTATTTGGCCTACGACGTCAGGCTGGGAACTTACGTTCACGTTTTGTTCCTCGGCTAGCAGACAGATTAACGCCCCGGGGGACAACCTGCGACGAGTGGCGCGTCCATCGCGCATTTTGCGATGTGTGCGACCCTTGAAAACCGCACACATGGCAACAGCATTGTGCGCCACGCAGATTCGTTCATTGCGACCGCGATTGCTTCCGCGTGTTGACTTTCCCCGACCAGCGTCGTAGCATCTTGACCGATCTCCGCACAGGGCGCGCTATGCGCGCGTGGAGGCGTTTATGAAGATCCGGGTGAAAGCGAACGGCGGCTCGCGGGAAGATGACGTTGAGCCGCGCCTGCTGCTTGTGCACTACCTGCGCGACGTAGCGAACCTGACGGGCACTCACATCGGCTGCGAAACCTCGCTTTGCGGGGCGTGCACGGTTCTGTTGAATGGCGAGGCGGTGAAATCCTGCACGCTGCTGGCGGTTCAGGCCGACGGGTGCGAAATCACCACGATTGAAGGGCTCTCGAGCAACGGAAATCTCCATCCTCTGCAGCAAGGGTTCTGGGAGGAACACGGGCTGCAGTGCGGCTTCTGCACGCCCGGAATCATTCTGACGG
>JBOGJW010000161.1:0-4530 GCA_050745245.1 Terriglobia bacterium
GGATAAACCCGCCGCTACATCCGCGCCCGAAACCGAGGCATTACAGCCGCTATCATCAGGCTTGGCCAATGAGGTGTGAAAGCGGCATCTGGATTCCCGCTTGCGCGGGAATGACGTCCTGGGTCACCCCCGCGAAAGCGGGGGGTCCACTGATCAAGCCGAAACCGCCGCCCAAGTTGCATCGGATTACCGGATTTTCAATGTCGTCAGCGAAAACAGGGCAAACACCAGCGCCGCGATCCAGAAGCGAGCGATGATCTTCGATTCCTTCCAGCCCAGCAGCTCGAAGTGGTGGTGAATCGGCGCCATGCGGAATATCCGCTTGCGGCGCAGCTTGTACAAGCCGACCTGCAGCATCACCGAAAGCGCCTCCACCACGAAAATCCCCCCCAGAAAAGGGAGAAGCAGCTCCTGCTTGATCATCACCGCCACCGCCGCGATGGCCGCGCCGAGCGAGAGCGAGCCCACATCGCCCATAAAAATTTCCGCCGGGTAGGCGTTATACCAGAGAAAGCCCAGGCTCGCGCCCACCATGGCCCCGCCGAAAATTGTGAGGTCGCCGGATTTGGCGACGCGTTCCAGGTCCAGATAACCGGCCCAGACGGCGTTGCTGGTGAGGTAGGTGAGCACGGTGAGCGCCGAGGCCGCGATAATGACGCAGCCAATCGCCAGGCCGTCGAGGCCGTCGGTGAGGTTTACCGCGTTCGACGAGCCCACCACCACCAGGATCACCAGCCCCGCAAAGGGCAGAAAGGCCAGAAAGTACGTCCAGTAATGCCGCAGAAAGGAGTGGATCAGGAAATCCGGATGAATCGACTTAAAAAAGGGAAACGTAAGCTGGGTTGAATAAAGGTGGCGCTCCGAGAGCGCCCCGAGAGCCGCCGCCAGAAGGATGCTGACCACGATCTGAAGCGAGAACTTCGACCGCGCCCGCAGGCCCAGGTTCTTCTTTCTGCTGAGCTTGAGGAAGTCGTCCCAAAACCCGATCGCTCCAAAGGCGACCAGCACTCCCAGCGCCAGCCAGACATACACATTGCTGAGGTCGGCCCAAAGCAGCGTCGGCACGATGATGCACAGGTCGATCAGCACTCCGCCCATCGTGGGCGTGCCCGCCTTCGCCTGGTGGGATTGCGGTCCCTCCTCGCGGATGTACTGCCCCACCTGGAATCGCTTCAGCCTCTCAATCAGCCACGGGCCGAGCAGGAGCGACAGCAGCAGCGCCGTGAGGCTGGCATATGCCGTTCTGAAGGTGATATAGCGAAAGAGGTTCAGGAAGTGAAATTGATGATAAAAGTGGACGTACAAATAATAAAACATCAGCAAACCTGAGTAATTGTCTCATCCTGAGCGGGACGCAGAGCCTGCTTTCTCAGGACGTTCGGAGCCGTCTCGGGCAGACTTTTGCTCGTCACCTGTCACTCGTCACTTTCCGCTGCTCTTGAGTGATCGCCTCTACGGCTTTCTCCAACCCGACCCGGCGCGAGCCTTTCACCAGGACGACGTCGCCCGTCCGAAGCATTGCCTCGCAAAATTGCCCGGCCTGCGCCGACTCCTCGAAGAACCGGGCCCGCTGCGGAGGCAGGCCGGCGGCGATAGCGCCCTCGATAAAGAATCGGGCGTCGCCGCCGACCGCAATCAGCCAGTCCACCCCTGCCCGCACGCACTCCCGGCCAACGCCGCGATGCAGTTCAGGCGACGACGGCCCGAGCTCGAGCATCTCACCGGCCAAAACGATCCGCCTTGCGGCGCCTGGCCAGGAGCCGAGCGTCTCCAGCATGCGTCGCATCGCCAGCGGATTGGAATTGTACCCATCGTCGATCAGAATGGCGCCGCCCGGCAGGCGGCGAATCTCGGCGCGATGACAGAGCGTTCGGAACGAGGCGAGCGCGGACCGCAGATCTTCCCTGGGCACCTCAAACACGCTGGCCACCGCGATTGCGGCCAGGGCGTTCTCCACGTTGTGAATTCCTGGCGCCGGGATGGTGAATGTGCCGCAGTAGCGGCCCCCCTGAACTTCGAACTCGGTCGTGAAGCCGCCGTTCCCTGCCGGGGCGGGCGGCCTCACATTCAACCCGCGAAAGCTGGCGCCCTCCGTGAGGCCAAAGGTCACTACCCGGCCGTCAAAGCCTTGCGCAAACGCTCGCACACGCTCGTCATCCTGGTTCAAGACGGCGGTGGCGCGGAGTTGCAGATGTTCGATCAACTCCCGCTTGGCGCGCGCAATCGCGTCTACCGAATCGAAAAACTCCAGGTGCGCCGGCGCCACGTTGGTGACCACGCCGACTTCCGGCCTGGTGATTTCCGCCAGCCGGGCAATTTCGCCGGCCGCTGACATCGCCAGCTCCAGCACCGCAACCTCGTGCCGCGGCTCGAGCCGAAGCAGCGTAAGCGGAACGCCGTATTGATTATTGAGGTTTCCCTCCGACTTCAGCACGCAGAACTTGGCGCTGAGCGCCGCGGCCGTCATTTCCTTCGTGGTTGTCTTTCCAGTGCTTCCGGTGATTCCCACCACGCGCCCGGCCCAGATCTGGCGCGCGGCGGCGGCAACTTGCTGCAGCGCCCGCGTGGTGTCCGGGACGAAAATAAGAGATGGCGCGAATCGAGGCGCGGGCGGCTGGAATCCGTGCTCCACCACGGCCGCCACCGCGCCGTTTGCAAATGCCGCGGCGACGAACTCGTGCCCGTCGTGCCGTGGACCGCGAAGCGCGAAGAAGAGATCTCCGGCGTGCAGCGTCCGCGAGTCGATCGAATAGCCCAGGGCCACTTCCGGCCCGCCGTTCGACGGCGAGTGCAGGATCGTCGAGATTTCCGCGGTTGAGAGCCGCATTGAGGTGTAGCGCGGATCTGCGCTTTTCAGGTCCGCGAGCATACTGTCATGCTGAGTGAGCGCAGCGAGCGAAGAATCCCGGTATTTGGTGAAACTCAGCGAAATACAGAGATTCTTCGCTTGCGCTCAGAATGACACGCTCTAAGATGGTTGCCCGCCACTGCGCCGCGCTACTCCCGGGCCGGCTGCCCGCCGAAGCCCATTTCGCGCAGAATGCGTCGCGCCGCTTCGCGGTCGTCGAACGCGATCGTCGCCTCTTTGAGCACCTGATACGTTTCGTGCCCCTTCCCGGCGATTAAAACCACGTCACCCTCGCGCGCCTGCTCAAGCGCCTGTCGGATGGCCTTTTCCCGATCCACTTCGGCCACGTATTGCCGGGCAGTCTTCTGCAGGCCCACCAGCACGTCATTCATGACCAGGATGGGATCCTCGCTGCGGGGATTATCCGAAGTGAGCACCACCGAGTCGCTCATGCTGCCTGCAACTTCGCCCATCAGCGGACGCTTGGTGCGATCACGATCGCCACCGCACCCAAAGACGACGACCACCCGGTTCCTCGTCAGCTCGCGCGCGGTGGCCAGGGCGTTGCGCAGCGCGTCATGAGTGTGGGCATAGTCAACCAGCACGATAAACGGCTGCCCCTCGCAAATCCGCTCGAAGCGCCCCGGCACCTGGCGCAGATTCGCAATGCCCTGCTGAATGCTGTCTCTGTCGACGCCCAAGCCCTCCGTTACAGCCGCGGCAGCCAGGATGTTCTGGAGGTTCGGCCGCCCGAGCAGCGCCGATTCCACGTCGAGTTTTCCGTGAAGGGTGTTGATCGTGGCGCGGATTCCCTCACGGCTCAGCGTGAAATGCTTCGGCTTCACCTGCGCGTTCGATTCCACTCCGTATGTGATCTGCCGCGGCTGCGGGACCTCGAGGAGCCGCTTTCCCCACGCGTCGTCCCGGTTGATCACTCCCAGCTCCGGCGGCGGGGCGCCCAGACCTTCGAACAGTCTGCGCTTCGCCGCGAAGTACGTTTCCATATCGCGATGATAATCGAGATGGTCGCCCGTTAAATTCGTGAACACCGCGGCGGCAAAGCGGAATCCCCACGTACGCTCCTGCGCCAGCGCGTGCGATGAGACTTCCATAACCGCCGCGCTGCCGCCCGCCTGCAAGTGTTCGGCGAGACCAGCAGCCACGTCCAGCGATTCCGGCGTCGTGTGATGCGCCGGAGCGCTGCGCCCGGCGAGCCGGTATTCAATCGTTCCCACCAGCCCCGTGCTCATGCCGGCGGCCTCCAGCACCGACTGTACCAGGTACGCGGTGGTCGTCTTCCCATTGGTTCCCGTGATCCCAACCAGCGTCAACTGGGAATCGGGCCCGCCGTAAAAAGCGCGGCTGATCTCAGCGAGCGCGCGGCGAACTTTCCCGACGCGCACCCAGACAGCTCCGAATCCGGGCGGGGCTTCACGTTCGCTGACGACGCCCGCAGCGCCGCGTTCGAGCGCCTGGCCAACAAACCGGTGCCCGTCGGCGCGCTCGCCCTCGATTGCAAAGAATAAACATCCAGCCCCCGCCTGGCGGGAATCATAGGCGAGCGAGCGAATTTCTGCGTTCGAGCTGCCTTGCAGTTGGAGGACTTCCGTGTGCCGCAGCAACCCTTCGAGGATCATCCCTGGACTCAGTATACAACCGCCGCTGTAGCGGCGGTCTGCGAC
>JBOGJW010000162.1:0-6683 GCA_050745245.1 Terriglobia bacterium
TAGCCGAACTCGCCCAGGCGCGGCGCGTGGCCGATCGTCACCTGCCCGATATCTTTCGCGTAGACGGGCGCGCCGTTCTGACTGGCGACCACGATGTTGCCGATATCTTGCGTGTCGGTCACCAGGCCGAGCCCGCGCACGTAGTAGAACTGCCCTCCCTGCGAATAGAAGCCGCCGCCGGTATTCGCATTGTTCACAGACAGAGCTTGCATCACCTGCGGAACCGTCAGGTGGTAGTTGAACAGGCGAGTGGGGTCAAGCAGAAGCTGGTACTGCATCACCGTTCCGCCAAAGCCAGAATCGTCCGCCACGCCGGGCACCGAGCGATAGGCGTGATTCAGCACCCAATCCTGGATGGTCTTCAACTGCATCGGCGTGCGGTCGGGGCTTTGGATGACGTAGCGGTACACCAGATCGCTGGGGCTTGAGAGCGGCGCAAGCGTGGGCGTCACGCCGGCCGGCAGGCTCACCTGGCTGAGCCGTTCGAAGGCGCGATCGCGGCAGAAGTAATTGTCAGTGTCATAAGAGAAGGTAAGGATTACGTCCGAAAGGCCGTAGCGCGAGATCGACCGCATGTAGGTGAGGCCGGGAATCCCATTCATTTCGATCTCAACCGGAATGCTCACCAGGCGTTCAATCTCTTCCGCCGCGAGCCCCGGCCATTGGGTTATGATCTCGACCATGGGCGGCGAGAGGTCGGGATAGGCGCTGATGGGCATGTGGATGAAGGAGACCGCGCCGATCAGCGCGATGGCCACCGACATCAGCAGGATCAGGAACCGCTGGTGCAACGCGAAATGGACAATACGATGGATCATTTAGTCTTCACCGCAACCCGGCTGGCGGGGTGGCATAGCCGGCGCTTGGATTCCCACGTTCGCGTGAATGACACTGAAGATGGAGCCGCGTTCTATTCGGTTGTCACCACCGCGCAAGCGGGGGTCCACGCTGATTATCGCTTCCATACTTCACCGCAGCGAATTGGCAAACTCCACGAACAGGCTGCCGTCGCCCATCACGCGGTCGCCAGCATGAAGCCCGCTCAGTATCTGAGTGCGGCCATCCTGGGCGGCGCCAATTGTTACCAGGCGGCGCGCGAACTCGCGCGGTCCGGCTTCAATGTAGACAAACGGCTGGTTCTCGCTGTTGCGGAGCACGGCGCTGTCGGGCACTGTAAGCGCGCCGCGAATCACGCTGGCGTTCACCAGCACGGTGACGTACATGTCCTTCTTCAGCTTCTGTCCGGGGTTCTGGGTCACGATGCGCACTTGCAGCGTCCGTGTCGTGGGATCGAGCGCGGGCGCCAAATAGGAGATGCGTCCGTGGAAAACCGTTGGATAAGCATCGGTCTCGATCGAGACAGACTGGCCCATGTGGATATAGCCGAGCGCGTTCTGATACACGTTCGCCAGCACCCACACCGTGCTCATGTTCGAGATGGTGAAGCACTGAGTCGCGCCACCCTGGATGACCTGCCCGGGCGCGACGGTGCGGTCCACCACCTCACCGCTGATGGGCGCGCGCACGGGGATTTCCGGTGTCGCCGTGTCCTGCATCACCTCGTCCGGGTTCTTAAATCCGAGAACCCGGAGCGATTGGGCGGCAGCCGTCAAATCAGCCTGCGCCTGTTCCTGGGCGGTCTGGTCTTGCTGGAGCTCGCTCTCGGCGATGGCATGGTGGGCGTAGAGGTCCTTGGCGCGAGTATAGTTCTGCTGCGTCAGCCACAGCGCCTCTCGCGCCTTGAGGTACCCCGAACGGTCCAGGGCGAAATCGGGGCTGCTAACCTCGAGCACTGGCTGCCCCGCTGTCACGTCCTGGCCTGGGTACACCAGGACCCGGGCGACTGGCCCGCTGACCTGTGTGATGACGGGCGTGGTAGCAAAACTGTTGTAAGTGACCGAGCCGGGCAGCCGCAGCACCCGGGCAAGGTTCGACGGCCCGATAGTGACCACCTGGAGGTGCTCCATCTGGTCCTGTGGCACAGTGAACAGCTCCGGGTTTTCGCTCGTCGCGCTGGCGGAGTGCCCGGAAGCATTCACGGCCGTCGCGCGCTGGCGGTTGCACCCGCTGAGACATAGGAGCAGAGCAGCAGCCGCGCCAAGCGCCAGCACTGCTCCAGGCCGCCAGCGCCTTCGGGATTTGGGGCGCGATGCGCCCCGCCCAGGGATGAGATCGTAAGCTGACTTCATGGCAAATTCCTTGTTCCCGCCGCTTCTTTGAGCTGCTCGATCGCGGTCATATAGGCCGCCAGCGCCTGCCGGAAGCCCAACTCCGTGGCCCGATAGCTGCGCTCGGCGTCGAGGAAATCGAGCAGGCTCACCGCTCCGCGGCGGTAAGCGTATTGACTGATGTCACGCGATTGCTGCGCGTCATTGAGATACCCGGAGGTGTAAAGCTTCACCACCTGTGCGTCCGTTTCCACGGAAGCGTAAGCGCTCTTCACGTCCGTGAGGACTTGGTCTTGAGCCGCCTCCTCGGTCTGCTGAGCCTGGGTGATCGCGTAGTGGGTGCGCGCGATCTCGCCCTGGTTGCGGTCAAAGATCGGAATCTCGATGGTCCCGAACAGGCTGGCGTTGTTCAGCAAGGAAACGTGCGTGTAGTTCGCCTGCAGAGTGAGATTGCGCTTTCCATTCGCGCGCGCGAGGTCGTATTGCGTATCGGCTGCCGTAATGCCCTGCTTCGCGGCCAGCAGGTCCGGGCGCAACTGGAGCGCCTCGGCTTCGAGGTCCATCTGGCTCACATGGACGGGCTTAAAGCTGAGCGTCCCGATCACGTCATAGCCGGCCGGGACCGCGTCATACCCAACCAGTTGCCGCAGGCCCGCCAGGGCTTGAACGCGCGCCACCTGCGCCGCCGAAACGTCCGTCTGAAACTGAAGCAGTTGCAGTTTGATCTTTAGAAGATCCCCTTCGCTGATGTTGCCGGCCTTGTACTGCGCGGAGCTGATATTGACGGTATTCTGGAAGCTCGCGAGGTCCTGCTGCGCAAGCTGTAAGGTGGATTCAGCCACCAGCACGCCGATAAACTGCTGCGCGACGCCGAACGTGAGGGTGCGCTCGGCGTCGCGCACCTGGCTGGCGGTGACGGCCGTCACACTGCGCGCGGCAGCTACGCGCGCCTGCCGCTTGTGGCCGCGCTCGATGGTGTAGGAGACGCCCGCGTCGAATTCCGAGATGTCGTTGAGAACGCCCCCGGTCAGGCTTTTGGGGCTGAAGAAGGGGATGAAAAGGCCATCGGTGAGAAATTCCGGGTTCGGCCGCAGCGATGCCGTGATCTCCTCCGCTCGGCTTTGGGGTACCAAGGTGCGCGCCGCAAGGAGAGCGTGGTCGTGACTGAGCGCAAGCTGGATCGCCTGCTCCAGGTCAATCCTGACGGGCGGCTGGCTCTGCGCGGCCGCGCCGCGGGCAAGCAGCGCGAGCAGCGCGAGACAGGCGGCAATCCTTAGCCTGGGCCGGCTCACAGAGTCACGCGGGGCTGCGGGATTGAAAGACCCCGCGCCGGGCCCGCTGGCGGCGCTCTGCGGATGGCGCGCCGCTCCTTGAGGATTGCGCCTTTTGTTAACCTGATAGGGCCTTGCGCCGGGCCTCGCGGACCTTGGGCGAATGGCCTCCCCGGATGCGGTCACGGGTACACCTCCTGAACGGTTCGCTGCCTTCAAAAGACAGCTCGATCAGAACCATTCAGGACGGGGAGGCGCCCGGACGGGCAGGATTGAGATGGAAAGGCTTGAAAACCGTCGTACAACGCGCGGCGGATGGAAGACAACGTCTCCGGAAACCTGAACGACAGGGCCGCCGAGGACCGCGCGAGCCGCGCCTTGGCGAACTATTTGGCAAACGATGCAGAATGGGCCGTCGGCCGACGCGGGGGGCGCCTGTCCGTGATGGGAAGAGACCTGTGCGGCATTTTGTGAAGGCACAACCGGGTAACCGTGCTGGTGCAGCTCCGCCGCAAAGACGAGTTGCACCTGGGCGGCAAGAAGCAGCCAGACGCCAGCCGCGTAGAGCCAGCGCCTGCGGCGTTTCGAAGCTGAGCCGCGGTGCTTCATGCGCAGGCTTGCGCCTCCATTTGCCGGAACCACTTGCGCAGACTGCCGTTACTCATAGATCACTAAGCCGGTGTCTATACTAGCCGAACCGGCCCTCACTTGCAATTGCATAACAATCCGTGGTCGCCACCGCGAGCGTTTTTCCCTCGCCGCGGGATCGTAAAACCGTAGCTGGCGTAACGCGGACCTGCGTTTTCCAGGTCGGCTGCTTTTCCATGTGCGCCAGGAAAACGCCGCAGACCTCAAAGTCAGAGGTCTGCAGTGCAATATCGTATTTTCTTGTTTTTTTAGCAAACATTTGGATGCCTATGTCGATGTCACCCCCGCGAAAGCGGGGGTCCATTGATAAAATGGATTCCCGCTTTCCCGGGAATGACTGTTAATGGCGTTCGGTTGCGGCCATCAGGCCGCGCTGCGCTACCCGAGCTACCCAAAGCTCCCAATCGGCGTCATTTCTTTGCGGCCTCAGCGAGCGCCTGGTCCACAGCGGCGAAAAATTTATCCGGCGGAAGCCCGCCAGCATACATCTTGCCATTGATAAAAAACGTGGGCGTAGACCCCACTCCCAATTTCTGCCCTTCGAGGAAATCGCGCTGCACAAGGGGCAGCGAGGCCTTGGAATCGATGCAGGTCGTCAGCTTTTGGCGGTCCAGGCCAGCCTGGGCGCCAAGGTCCTCCAACTGCTGCGGGGCCGTTTGGGCCTTCACGTCATTCTGGTGCTGGAAGATGAGCGAGCGATAGGGCACAAAGTCCGGCGCGTTGAGCTGCCACGCGCACTCGTTGGCCACCGCTGCCGCGACCGCCCAAGGATGAACATTAAAAAGCGGATACTCCTTGAACACCACCTGGATCTTGTTCCCGTACTTCGGCACCAGTTGCTTCTCGATAAACTGCTGCATCTCGGCGCACATGGGGCATTCGAGGTCGGCATACTCCACAATCGTGACGGGCGCGTTGGCTGGTCCGATGCTAGGCTCGCCGGTTGTGTGAATCAGTTTCTGAACTTGCGCCTGCGGGTCGCCATTCAACCCGTAAATGTTACCCTGGATCAAAAAATCCCCGGCCTTCGACAAATAAAAATCCTGCGACTGCTTGTTCTTACCATCAACAATCGTAATAGTAGTCAGCTCGAAGCCGGGGTAAATCGACGGCCGAAACGGGCCCACCGCGATCGTGGCGGAGGGCGCAATGGGGAACCGCTCACGAAGGTACTTCACAATCTTGTCGCGCGTCGCCTGATCCGCCGCCGGGGAGGAAGCCTGCGCCGCTGCCGCGGCCGCAGCCACAATTGAAACTGCACACCCCAGCGCGAGAATTGCCAGCGCAACGCTGAATTTTGCACTAATACGCCCCATACCGCGTCTCAGTTCTAAGTTCCAGGTTCTGAGTTATGCTTCCTGTTTTCTGACTTCCGACTTCTAGTTTCTGCTTTCTAGTTTGTGGTTTGCGTGCTGCAGGTCCGCGCTTATGGTCTTGTAAAGCTCGTCGGGCGAGAGCCCCACGATCTCTTTCCCATTCACAAAGCACGTGGGGGTCATGTTCACCTGCAGTGCCTGGCCCTCGCGCAGGTCCGCCTCGACGCGCGGCAGCGACGCGTTCGAGTCGATGCAGGCGGCAAGCCTCAGCCGGTCGATTCCGGCCGCTTCGCCCAGCGACAGCAACTGCTCACGGACATTGGTGACGTTGATCTCCGACTGGTGCGCAAAGATCGAGCTGCGGTAGCGCACGAAGGCGGAGGGATCGATCTGGTAGGCGCACTGGCTGGCCACCGCCGCCTTGCGCGACCAGTCGTGCATCGGGAGCGGAAAATCCTTGTAGATGACGCGTACCTTGTTCCCGTACCGGGGCACCACGTCATTTTCAAGCACCGGCTGGAGGCGCGCGCAGCTTGGGCATTCCAGGTCCGCGTACTCCACCACCGTCACCGGCGCGTCCGCGGGGCCAGAGCACGGCTGATTGCTCGTGTTGATCATCTTGGCCACTTCTTGCGGCGTCCGCAGGATGTAGACCTGGCCGAGAACGGCAAACTTCTTATCCGCCGTCACATAGAAATTCTGGTTGCGCTTTTGGCCGTTTTCCTCGGCCGTTACCGTGGCCGCATAGTAGCCGGGCACTTCGGATTGCCGCAGCGGCGCTACCGAAAGCCGCCATTGCGGACCCATCTTGAAATAGACGCGCACCTCGCGTGCGACCTCTGACCTGGTGTCCGGGCCGAGGAACAGGAGCGGGCTCATCGCCACGAAGCGCCCGTTCCGCGAGATGCTCACCGTTTGCGACGATTTTTTCTGGCCGTTGTCGACCGTCAGAAGGCACTCGTAATAGCCCGTATCTTGCGAGCTTTCGCAGGGCCCCACCGCCATCTTGACGTTCGACGGAACCGCGTACTTCGCCCGAATGAAATCGCTCAGCTTCTCGCGCAAAGCCTGCTCGGAGAGCGCGCGGCTGGCCGGTCTCGCGCGCAAGATCATCACCGGAAGCGCGCCTACGATCAGAACGGCAAATATCCCGAAAATTAATTTCCTGCTCAACACCATTACTCCCTTCATGCGGCGTTCCGGCTCTGAACCAATTCTAAAATTCTAGCGGACTCCAGCGCTGGAACGCAATTTAGCAAGCCGGTGGCACAGCCTCACGC
>JBOGJW010000163.1:0-7357 GCA_050745245.1 Terriglobia bacterium
GGACTACATCGAGCCTGAGGAGACTTCGGGCTTCAGCGCCGGGGCCTCGGCGACGGACAAGCTGGTGGTCATCAGTTGGAATCAGAATCTGCTTTATCCCACGGGCACGCCAGCGCAGGAAATCACCTACGAGCCCGCGCTGAAACTGCCGGCGGGCTGGACCTTTGGCACCGCGCTGCCCGTGGCGGAGCAGTCCGCTGGCGAAATCCATTTCAAGCCGGTTTCCCTGAACCGCCTGGTGGATTCTCCCGTGATCGCGGGCCAGTATCTGCGCGTTGTAGACGTGACGCCGCCGGGCGAGCCGATCCATCACGAGATGGACATCGCCGCCGATAGTGAAGCGGCGCTGCGCTTTCCCGCCGGCGTCCAGCGGCATTACACCAATCTGGTGGCCGAGACCGGCGCCCTTTTCGGCACGCGCCATTACCGCGATTATCATTTCCTCCTGACGCTCAGCAATCACGTGGCGCACTTCGGCCTGGAGCATCACGAATCGGATGACAGCCGGGTGGATGAGCGATCGCTGGTCGACGAACAGCCGCGCGAGTTGATGGCCGCGCTGCTGCCGCACGAGTTTGTGCACTCGTGGAATGGAAAGTTCCGCCGGCCCGCGGACCTGAGCCCGCCTTACTACGAAGCACCGATGAAGACGGACCTGCTGTGGGTGTATGAGGGTCTCACCGACTATTTCGGCGGGCTGCTCGCCGCGCGCTCCCACCTGTGGACGCCGCAGCAGTATCGCGAGCGCCTGGCGCTCTACGGCGCGATGCTCGGTCCGGGCCGCCCGGGGCGCACCTGGCGTCCGCTGCAGGACACCGCCAACGCGGCGCAAATCCTCTACTTCGCCCCCGACGCGTGGACCAACTGGAGGCGGAGCACCGATTACTACGAGGAAGGCGACCTGCTGTGGCTGGAGGTGAACACCACGATCCGGCGGCTGACCGGCGGCCAGAAATCGCTGAAGGACTTCTGCCATCTTTTTTACGGCGGTCCCAACCTCGGTCCCCAGCTTAAGACGTACACGTTCGACGATCTGGTCAGCGCTCTCAACCAAATCGCTCCTTACGACTGGGCGGGCTTCTTCCACGCGCGCCTGCAGTCCACCTCGCCTCAGCCGCCGCTGGGTGGTATCGAGGCGGCGGGCTGGAAGCTCGTCTACAGCAGCGAGGAGCCGGAGATGCTGAGCGCGCTTGAATCCGAGCACCACATGTTGAACGCCGCCTACTCCGTCGGCCTCCTCCTGCACGACGACGGCTTCATTCAGGACTGCATCGTGGGCTCGCCCGCTTACAAAACAGGCATTTCGGCCGGCATGCGCGTCATGGCGGTAAACGGCCGCCGTTTCACGCCCGGCGTATTTCGAGATGCCCTCAAGGCCGGCCAGGATAGCTCGCAGCCGCTGCAGTTGCTGGTGGTGAACGACGACTACTATAAAAACTGCTCGATTGATTACCACGGCGGCGAGCGCTATCCTCACCTCGTGCGGGAAGAAGGCAAGCCCGACCTGCTGGACGAAATCTCGAAGCCCCTGGCGCAGCAGTGATGCGCGTGCACGCCATCGCCGGGGTGCGTTGACGCGCGCGGCCGTGCCGTATGCAATAGTCATATACAACAACGTGTAATGGCAAGCTGGACGGATTGCACCGGCTTCGATTGGGACGCTGGGAACAGTGATAAAAACTGGGAAAAGCACAGGGTGCCCGACACCGAATGCGAGGAGGTTTTCTTTAATAGGCCGCTAATTGTCCGCCATGATCCTTCACATTCCGATGAAGAGCGGCGATTGTACGCTCTCGGCCGCACGATAAGGACCGCCACTTATTCATTGCATTCACCGTCCGGCAAAGGTTGATCCGGGTGATCTCCGGCCGGGAAATGACGCGCCGGGAGCGGGGATTTTATACAGCTCATGAGGAACACCAAAAGGACTAAAACGATTCCGTCCTTCGCGTCAGAAGCCAAAGAGAGAGAATTTTGGGCCGATCACGACTCGATGGATTATCTGGATTGGTCCAAAGGGGAGCGGATTCTTTTCCCACATCTTAAGCCATCCGTCCGAACGATTTCGCTGCGTCTCCCGGTTTCCATGATTGCCGGCCTCAAGGCGCTCGCTAATCAGCGCGATGTGCCGTATCAGTCCTTGCTGAAGGTATTCCTTGCCGAACGGTTGGAGGAGGAATTCGCTTCGCACCGTTAGCGCAAATTGAGATAGCGACGCGGGACCTTCGGCCGCAATCAAACGGACTGTCATTCTTCTCTCACTCCGCGGGATCAGAATGACAGGCTCCAAACTGTCCGCCAAAAAAGGAAAGTTATTCTTCCGCAGTGCGGAAATTCACTTTACTGCGCTGCGCGATTACCAACGAGCGAACTAGCGCCCCATACTATACGTTCTTGAGCTTGCGGGCGCGAATCGGCCGCGCCGGGCGTCCCACCACCGAAAAGATCAGCTTGTTGCTGTCCGCATCGACTCGATCCAGCCTCACCTTAATGCGGTCGCCCAGGTGAAGCGCGCGCTGCGAGTCGCGATCAACCAGGGCGCGGATGCTCTCGAGATAGACCCAATGAGGTTCTTCGAAGCTCTCGATGGGGACAAAGCCCTCGATGAAGAGCTCGATCAGCTCCACGAAAAAGCCGCGCCGCGTCAGGCTGATGGTCAGCGCCTCAAACTCATCTCCCAGCCGCCCGGACATGAAGCTGACCTTCTTCCAATCCAAAAGCTCGCGCTCAGCGTCGGCCGCCCGCCGCTCGCTTTCAGAGGTCTCAATGCCGAGCCCGTGCAACTCTTCGGACGTAAGAAACATCCCGCCCGCGAGCCCGGCATCATCTGAAATCGGATCGCGGCCATCCTGGCCGCTCCGCATGTGGGCAGGAACCCCACGCTCGCGCAGCGCCGCCTTGAGTACCCGGTGCACCACCAGGTCCGGATAGCGCCGGATGGGCGATGTGAAATGCGTGTACGTCGGAAACGCAAGCGCGAAGTGGCCCGCGTTTTCCTCCGAATACCGCGCCTGCTTCAGCGAGCGCAGCATCAGGTAGGAAAGAATCCTCTCCTCGGGCTTGCCCGCAATGCGCCGCGCAAGCTGCTGATAATTTCGTGAAGTGATCTTCAGGTCGCCCGCGATCTCGTCGAATTCCGCCGCGCGCTCCCCCCCGTTCCGCCCGCGCACGCGAGTTCGCTTCACGGCGGGCAATTCGATTCCGAGCGAATAGCCGAAGGTGGCGGCGATCTCCTCGAATTCCAGAACCTTCTTCGGGCCAGGCTTTTCGTGAATGCGGTAGAGCGCCGGGATATCTCTCTGCTCGAGGTATCGGGCCACCGATTTATTCGCGGCCAGCATGAACTCCTCGATAATGCGATGCGCGATGTTGCGCTCCGAGCGCGTAACGCCGGTCATCTGGCCCTGCATATCGAACTCGATCTCGGGCTCGGGTAGATCGAAGTCGATTGAGCCTCGTGCTTCGCGCCGGCGGATCAGGATTTTCGCCAGCTCCTCCATTCGCTCGAACGCGGACGCGAGCGCGGAGTGGCGCTTCCTCGATTCCCGATCGCCCGAAAGCACGGCGTGGACAGCGGTGTACGTCATGCGCTCGTGGCTGCGGATCACGCCAGGCGTGATGCGGCTCGACTCGATCTTTCCCGCCGCGTCGATCTCCATCAGGACAGACATCACCAGCCGGTCTACGCGCGGGTTGAGGCTGCAGATGCCATTCGAAAGCTCGAGCGGCAGCATCGGCACGGCGCGATCCGGGAAATACACCGAGGTGCCGCGCAGCCGGGCCTCGCGGTCGAGCGCGGTTCCGGGACGGACGTAATGCGCGACGTCCGCGATGTGCACCTGCAGAAGGTAATTGCCGCCCGGAGCGCGCTCCACCAGCACCGCGTCGTCAAAATCTTTGGCCGTCTCGCCGTCAATGGTCACCACGGGAAGTGCGCGGAAATCCTCGCGGCCCTCGCGCTCCGGCGCGAGCACCGCCTGCGGCGCAGCCTCTGCCTCCTCCAGGACTTCAGAAGGAAAGCGGTGGGGCAGATGGTACTTTCGGATGATCATCTCGACGTCCACGCCGAATTCCTCGCGCCGGCCAAGCACCTCAATCACCCTGCCGCGCGGCAGCGAGGTGGCCCCGGGGAACGAGGTGATCTCAACGTCCACGATCAGCCCTTCCAGATCCCTGCCGGTGCGGTTGGGAGGGCGCTTCCCCGCCCCGGCGGATTCGCCCCCGAACTGACGATTGCGGTTCAGCGCCTTTGAGCCCTCCGGCCACTCCTGCCCGCGCGGGATGATGATCTCCTGCGAAATGCGCCGGTCAAACGGCCGGACGCTGTTGTAGCGCGCGCCATAATGAAATTCGCCGACAACGGTCTTCTGAGCGCGATCGAGAACGCGCAGAATGGTCCCTTCCAATCGCATTTGCCCGCCGTCTCGAAAACCCGGCCTGGCGCGGAAGATCTGCGCTTCCACCCGATCCCCGTGCATCGCGTCCTTCATACGTTGAGGAGGAATAAAGATGTCCGGCAGGGCAGCCTTCATGGGGGCGTCGGGCACGACGAATCCAAACCCCTCGCGGTGGCCGATGAGCCGTCCCGTTGCGACATTCGACCGAGGTGGAAACGCCCCCGCGGGCGCTGACCTTGCGGCATATGAAATGGTGCGCACTGAGCCGTGTGCGTCCGCCCGGCCGCGGTCGCCGAGAGCGAACCGGCCTCTTTTTCCGTAAGTAATCTTGCGGCTCCTCGAAAGGTCCTTCAGTGCGGATTTCAGTTCGCGGCCCTGGCTGCTCGGCAAGCCAAGCTCCTGGATGAGCTCGCGCAACCGAAAGGTTTGCTCAGGATGAGTTCTGAAGAGATTGAGAATCTCCTCAGAGGAAGGAAACATGCGCATCACGTTCAGTTTAACACCCCCGCGCGGTCGCGCCGTGCTACCCGTTTTTCTCCCAGGTTTACAAGCGGGGTAGCGCAGCGCGGCAGAGCCGCAACCAAACGAGCTGTCATTCTGAGCGAGCGGAGCGAGCGAAGAATCCCGGTATTTCGCTGGGCCTTAAAAAATACGGGGATTCTTCTCTCGGTCGCCGCGGCGACCTCGCTCAGAATGACAGTTTCATCCAGTTGCGGCTTGGTTGCCGTCATGAGGCCGCGCTGCGATACCCGTGGCTTATAACGCAGCGTTCGTAACCCAAAACTTGAAGCGTCGTAATTCCTCGGCCACCGCTTCATTCCAGAACGTATAGGTCTGCTCCGGCTCAGAAGCTGAATCGCCTTCCGCCAGTGCATCCGGCGCCGCCTTGGCCGCGTTTATGTGCCGTGGCTACCCCGGTGCTTGAGCGCATTCAAAGAGGAGGGCGCCTTGCCGCAGACGGTTTTGGGGCCGGTGGACTTCTTGGCGTTGGCGCGGCAGGCGGCGAGTCGTGCCGGCGTGGGTTTATAGGATTTGCGCAAGATCGGCGTGGTATCCATACCGCTCAGCCTAGCAGGTGGGAAGACGGCGATGGAAACGGATGGGACGGGCGAGACAAAGTTTTCGTAGCTTTTTGCAGAGTGCCGCGAGGCAATGGTAAATGGTAAATGGTAAATGGTGAATTATGAATGCTGAGTGCTGAGTGCTAAGTTCTAGGTTCTGAGTTGACGCACTGCGGCGACTTACAACTCGCAACACAAAAGCGTTCGCACTTCAGCGAGCCATAACACATGACCAATAACTTAGAACTGGGACCGGTTCATCATTCATAATTCAGCATTCAGTGGTTCAATGAACCAATGAATCAATCAAACAATGAATCAATGATCCAATGATTGAGGGTCGTCCAGGCCGTATTCTTTGAGCTTGCGGTAGATGGTTGTCTTTCCGATTCCGAGCAGCTTGGCGGCGCGAACGCGGTCGCCGCCGGCGATCTGCAATGCGTTCAGGATCGCTCTCCGTTCGAGGTCTTCGAGCGAGTGCGGCTCATCCGCCGAACCGGTCTTGCGGCCTGCGACCAGCGCTGGAGGCAGATCGTCAGGCCCGATCAGGGGACCGGCACTGAGAGATAAGGCCCGCTGGATGCAGTTTTCGAGCTCGCGGACGTTTCCCGGCCAATGGTACCCAACCATCCTGGCCAGCGCCTCCTGAGTAAAACCGGTGACAGCGCCTCCAGCTTCCCGGTGGCGCTCCATGAAATAGTTCACGAGCCCGGGAATATCGGCCCGGCGCTCCCGAAGCGGAGGCAGCATCACCGATACGACGTTGAGCCGGAAATACAGGTCCTCGCGGAACCCGCCCTTCGCCACTGCCCCTTCGAGGTCGCGGTTGGTCGCCGCCAGGATTCGAGCCCGCAAAGGAACCGGCTCGTTGCTCCCGAGCGGGCGTACCTCGTGCTCCTGAAGCGCTCGCAGCAGCTTGGCCTGAAGCTCCACCGGAAGCTCGGCAACCTCATCCAGAAAAACCGTGCCGCCTCCCGCCGCCGCCAGCAAGCCCGTGCGCGCCTGGCTGGCGCCGGTAAACGCTCCCCGCACGTGTCCGAAGAGCTCGCTTTCGATCAGGCTGGGAGTAAGCGCGCCGCAGTCCACGGGAACGAATGCCTTGCCGCGCATGGGGCTATGGGCGTGGATGGCCCGCGCCACAAGCTCCTTCCCGGTACCGCTCTCGCCAAGGATCAGAACCGGGTGCCGCTTGGGGGCAACCTTCAGAATCATCTGGTAAATGCACTGCATCGCCGGAGACGTGCCGACGAAGTCCGCGAATCCCCGCTGGGTTTTCAGCTCCTCCCGCAGAAGACGGTTTTCGGCCGCCAGGCGCTGCTTCTCGACCAAGCGCTCGAACAGGCGGCGGAAATCATCCACCTTGAAAGGCTTCGTGATGTAATCGTAGGCTCCCAGCTTCACCGCTTCCACGGCTTCCGGAATGCTGCCGTAGCCAGTCACCACCAGCACGTCAACCTCCCGGTAGCGCTCTTTAATTGTTTTCAGCAGGTCCAAACCGCTGCCGCCCGGCATGCGCACGTCGGACACGACGATGTCCGCCCGGCCATCTTCGAGCACCGGCAGCGCCCTGGCCGCGGATTCAACGGCCTCCGCCTCGTACCCGAGGGTTTGAAGCACCTCGACGCAGAGCTGCCGCGAGCTTACCTCGTCATCCACGACCAGAACCTTCACGGCCACCTGTGTACCCCAGCGGCAGTATATCATTAGTAACCATCTGCGCAACACCGAAGCGGTAGCGCGGACCTGCGTGTTTCAGTCCGGCGGCTTTTTCTCGAACACAAGCCACAGGCCTCGTAGACGGAGGTCTGCATCACAAGATCGTAAAATCTTGTTTCTTGGCAAACATTTTGAGGGCTGTCATTCTGAGCGCAGCGAAGAATCCCGGTGTTTCGCTGGGCC
>JBOGJW010000164.1:0-13547 GCA_050745245.1 Terriglobia bacterium
GTCTTCAAAATGTTTGCCAAAAAACAAGGTTTTACGACCTTGCAATGCAGGGTCCGCTGTTTGACCCTGCGGCTTGTCCATGCCCTCGGGAAAACCCGCAGCGTTACAACGCGAACGCTTCCCTGCAGCCTCCCCCAAGCGACAAGGGTGGGTGAGGGTTCAGACCGCCGCTATAACGAAAGGTCACATGACGCGCTTCGGTTTGCCGCCGGCGAGCACCACGTCTCTGAACTTCTCGACGGCCGAGTCGGGCGTCCCGAACGGTTCCCGCGCACCCGCGCCTAAACCGTCATGCTCTCGAGAATTCTCCGGCGCATCAGCCGTAGACTCGAGGACAGCGGGAGGGGTGGAAGCCGGCGCGAAACGGCGGATCACCGCTAGAAGATCGTCGCGGCGGACCGGCTTCGAGATGTATCCATCCATCCCGCCATCGAGGCACCGTTCCATATCGCCGGACATCGCGTGGGCAGTGAGGGCGATGATGGACTGGCGCCGGCCCGTGCTTTTCTCGATTTGCCGGATGGCCGCCGTCACCTCGAATCCGTTCATCTGCGGCATCTGAATATCCATCAGCATCATGTCGAAAGCGCCGGGGCCGGCTTGCTCCCACAGCGCCAGCGCCTGCTTCCCATTGCTTGCGACTTCCAGCCGATAGCCGAACCTGCCCAGCATATGGCGCACCAGCTTTTGATTCGCCGGATTGTCCTCCGCGAGCAGAATGCGAGGCGCGGGGAGCATGCTGGCTTCCGAAGAAGATGAAAGGGCGCCGCCGGACGGCGCAACCGCCGCTCGCTCCGTCGGATTGGTCTCCAGATCGCCGGCGTCGAGGCAGGCGGAGCAGGAAAACGGCAGCGTGAACGTGAACGAGCTCCCGCGCCCCGGCTCGCTTCGGATTTCGATTTCGCCGCCCATCATATTGACGAGCTTTTTGGTGATGCTCAGTCCAAGTCCCGTGCCGCCGTATTTGCGGGTGGTCGAGCCGTCGGCTTGCGAAAACGATTCGAAGATGATTCGCTGCTTCTCGGCGGGGATGCCGATGCCCGTGTCCGTCACCTCGAAGCGGAGCATCGCATCTCGCTCAGTCAGGGAAACGGGCGTCACCTCGATGCGAATTGCTCCCGCATCGGTGAACTTGAGGGCGTTTCCCACCAGGTTGATTAGCACCTGGCAAAGACGCGTCGAGTCGCCCAGCAATGCGTCGGGCACGCGCGCATCTATTCCGAAGAACACCAGCAGGCCCTTTTGTCGCGCGCGCAGGATCAGCGCCTTGAGGCTGGTTTCCAGGAGGTGGCGAAGGCGGAAGGGAGCCGGGTCCAGCTCCAGCTTGCCGGCCTCGATCTTCGAAAAATCGAGAATGTCATTGATGATTTTCAGAAGCGAGTCCGCGGAGACCTTCACCATATCCAGAAACTCGCGCTGCTCGGCGCTGAGGTTAGTTTCCAGCGCGAGCTCCGTCATGCCCAGAATTCCGTTCATCGGCGTCCGGATTTCGTGGCTCATATTCGCGAGGAACTCGCTCTTGGCGCGCGAAGCTGCTTCCGCTGCGGCACGGGCGCGCTGCGCTTCCTCCTCGGACCGCCTGCGCTCGGTGATCTCCAGAGCTACGCCAATGAGCCCCGTAACGCTCCCCGAGGCGTCGCGGACCGGCGCCACCTGCCCTTCGTAGCAGAGATCGCCGATCTGCTGGACCGCGGTGATCACTTCGCCGGCCAGCGCCTTCCGAAGCGCGCTCGCTACCGAGGGGAAGCCGCGCTCGAGATCGCTCATCTTGCGCCCGACCAGCATCTCCGGCCGTAGCGCCAGCGCCTCCAGTCCTCTGCCTTCGCACAACGTCACAGCGCCTTGGGCATCGAGAGCGAACAGAATCACCGGAGCGTTGGCAACCACCGTGCGAAGACGGAGCTCGCTTTGGCGCAGCGCCTCCTCCGCCCGCTTCCGGGCTGTGATATCGCGCGCAAAGCCCAGAATTCCCGCCGGCCGGCCGCCCTGCGTAATCGCCCGCGTGCTGACCTCCAGCGTGACGGGGCTGCCGTCTCGGGCTAATATCGCCAGCTCGGCCGTCGGCGCGCTCTCGCCCTCAGCCGTCTGCTGAATCCATTTTTGCACGGCTTCGCGGGTTTCCGGTGGCGCAAGCTCGGCAAGGTTTCGCTGGAACAGGTCGCGCTGCGCATAGCCGGTAATTACCTCTCCGGCTTTGCTCCAGGTAATGAGCCGGCCTTCGAGGTCGTGTGTATATACGATGTCACTTGAGTTGTCCAGCAGCTCCCGGTATCGCCTTTCGTGCATCTCCTCGCGCTTCTCGGCGCGCCGGATGAACTCGGAGTATTCATGCTCGCGCGATTTCAGCCTGCGGACAACGCACAGCAGGCCCAGTATTATCGCGGCGGCCGCCGCGTGCGCCCAGACGGAATTCAGATTGATGAGGTGCTGCATCCGATGTGAGCCCAGGCCCAGCCGCAGCATCCACAGACACGCCGCGCTCCCTTGCGCGTGGGCCACTGGAGCGTGCGCGCTCAATGCCGCGCCGGGCTGGTGTTGGAGAAATAGCATTTGACGCTCAGCGTAGAGGCGGCATACGCCGCGACGCCTTAGGAGGTTGATAAAAAAACAAGCTAACTGTCATTCTGAGGAGGTCGTCGCGGCGACCGACGAAGAATCCCCGTATTTGCTTGGTCTCATAAATACAGGGATGCTTCGGTGCGCTCAGCATGACGCGGTCCAATGGGTTTTCAGCAGCCTGCTAAATTTCGCCAACCGGCAGCGCCGAGCGCTGCTCGAACTCGCGCTTCACGATCGTTTCATAACACTGCGGGCAGATGCCGTGCGTGAATTCGGCCTCGGAGTGTTCCTGGATGTAGCCTTCAACCTGCTGCCAATAATTGCGATCGTCGCGAATGCGCTTGCAATAGGAGCAGATCGGCAGCAGACCCTGCAGCCGCTTGACGCGCCCCAGCGCCTCTTCGAGCTCCTTCACTCGCGCGGCCAGCGCAATCTGCAGCTCCGCAACCCGCACGCCTACCTGGATGCGCGCCCGGAGCTCGCGCTGATCGAACGGTTTGGTGATGTAGTCGTCCGCGCGCGCGAGCAGGCCGCGAATGAGGTCCTCGCGGCTCTCGCGGGCCGTGACCAGGAGGATGTAAACGGGCCTCGTCGTGTGCTTCCGCCGCGCCCTGCGGATCACTTCCAGGCCATCCATGCCAGGCATCATCCAGTCGAGGAGGGCGAGCGGCGGCGCGTCTTCATCTTCCAGGATTCGCGCCGCTTCCAGTCCATCCCTCGCTACAATCACCCGGTAACCCCAGGACGCGCACAGCGCTTCCAGGATGCGCAGGGAGACGGGATCGTCCTCGGCCACTAAAATCCTCATAGAATCTTCCCCGGCGCCCGCCAGGAGCTTGCTCCACGCAGGCCTCCGCCCCGGCGGGCGCAATTCCCGTGGGGCGCGCACGAAAACGCCGGCGCCCGAACAGGCCGGGTATGCCCTCTGCTGATCTATCGGCAGAGTCTTCGGCAGACTGTAGCGGAGGCAGGCGCTGCTGTAGCGTCGGTATGAGACCGCCGGTCTTTCACTAGACTCGGCGCTCATAGAGCGCCGCTACAGCGCAAGGTCTGCGCCAGCCGCGGCGCGGTTTGGCGCTGTGCTATATTCCGGTAGTATTGCGATGCGCAGACGTCCGGCCGAATGCGAAGCGCTTGCCCCCTACGCCATGACTATTGAGAAGTCGCGCGGGCGGCGCTATCAGGAGCCGCCTCATCCCTACCGCAACGGTTACGAGCGGGATCGCGACCGCATCATTCACTCGCGCGCCTTCCGCCGCCTGGAAAACAAGACGCAGGTCTTCACGCGCCGCTATTCGGACCACTTCCGAACGCGGCTCACGCACACGCTGGAAGTGGCCCAGATCAGCCGCACCGTTGCGCGCGCGCTCCGTCTTCACACGGACCTCGTCGAGGCGCTGGCGCTGGCTCACGACATAGGCCATCCTCCTTTCGGGCACGCGGGTGAGGAAGCGCTGAACCGGCTGATGAGCCGCTACGGCGACCGCTTCGAGCACAACCTTCACGCCCTGCGCATCGTGGAACGGTTCGAGCAGAAATACGCGAGCTTTCCCGGCTTGAATCTCACCTTCGAAGTCCGCGAGGGAATCGTAAAGCACTCGCGCGACTACGATCCGGCCCGGTATCCCGAGCTCGTGGAATATCTTCTCGACCAGCGGCCGCCGGTTGAGGCGCAACTCATCGACCTGGCGGATGAGATAGCATACAACTGCGCAGACCTGGACGACGGATACGAAGCCCGCCTCCTGAGTCTCGCGGACATCCGCGCCAATGTTCCGCTTTTCGACGCGCTCTACCGCCCTGTCGCAAAAAAGCACCCGCTCGCGCCGGAAAAGCTCACGTTCAATGAAGCGCTGCGGAAGCTGGTCGACACGCTCGTGACCGGCCTCATCGACACCACGCGGCAGCGCCTGCGCAAGTCGCGTGCGCGCTCGGTTGACCGCGTGCGCCGGCAGCCTTCGCGGGTGGTCGGGTTGAGCGCCGACTTGGCCGAAGAAAACCGGAGACTCAAGGCGTTCCTGGGCGCTCACCTTTACGCCCACCCGAAGGTCGGCGCGGAGCACAAGCTCATCGCTCAGCGCCTGGAGCGCCTCTTCGATTATTTTTTACGCCACCCGCGCGCGCTCCCTCCAGCGCGCTTCGCCAAGCCCGACCGGGAGCCAGCCGCCCGCGCCGCCTGCGATTACATCGCCGGCATGACCGACAATTTCTTCGAGGAACAGTACCGGAAGTTTTGGGGAGGGTAGGCGTAGCGCGGACCTGCGCTTTTCAGATCCGCGGCTTTTTGTTTTTGGCAAACATTTGGAGCCTGTCATTCTAGGTGCAGCGAAGAACCTGCTCTTTCCTGGGAAATCCTTCATCACAAGCAGGTCCTTCGCTGCGCTCAGGAGGACACATTCTTTTGTTGCGGCTCGGCCGCGCTGCGCTACCCCGGTCCCGCACGCGGGGAAAAAACAGCTCTATGTCCATCCGCATGATTGCCGTCGACTTCGATGGCACGCTGCTCGACAGCCAGAACCAAATCTCACCCGCCAATCGGGACGCGATCCAGGCTGCTGTTTCGCGAGGTGTCGAGGTCGTGGTGGTGACCGGACGGCGATTTCACTCCGCGCAGCCCTTCGTCGCGCAAATCCCTGGCTGCGCAACCGTGATTTCATCGAACGGCGCGCGCATCGGCAGCGCCTCGGGCGAGGCATATTACCGCAGCCTGCTTCCCCGCGAGGTCGCCCGGCAGGTGGTTGCGGCCGCTGAAGATTTTCTAGGCTACGCCGTGCTGATCTTTGACCAGCCCGGACGCGGCCAATTAGTGATGCACTGCGACGCGCACCCGGCGGGGCCCGTTGCCTGGTACATGCGCACCGCGCCCGAATGCTTGCTGAAGGTTCCCAGCTTGCCCGTCGCACTAACCGCGGAACCCCTTCAAGTGATGTTCGGCGGTCCGCAGGCGCAGATCGAGCCGCTCGAAGCTATTCTCCGCGCCTCCTCCGCCGCGCACCTTTTTCACCTGACCTGGACAAAATACCTGGCGCCCAACCTCTCCCTGCTCGACGTGATGAACCGTGGCTGCTCGAAGGGCGGCGCACTCGCGCTGTGGGCGCGCCGCCGCAACGTCGCGCCGCAGGAGATCCTGGCCATCGGCGATAACCTGAACGACATCGAGATGCTTCAGCACGCGGGCCAGCCCGTTCTGATGGCCAATCACAATTTCGACCCCGTCCCTGACGGCTGGCAGGTGACCCTTTCCAACGATGAAGACGGAGTGGCCGAGGCGATCCGCCGTTACGCGCTATAGCGAGGCTCTATGAGCGCGGAGTCTACAATAGCTGAACGCCGTGATCCAAGCAGCGGCTCTGCCGCCCCGATTTGCGGAAAGCCTACGGCTTTCCGGCAAAACCTGCGCTTTCGCTTGTTGCGTGCGCGGCTCGCCCTCCGGAAGGGCAAAGCCCTTCCGCAAATCAGGCGGCAGAGCCGCAAATGTTGCCCGATTCCCTGCAATCTAATTTGGACAGCTTTGGGCTAAACCCGCCTCTACAATTCCGGGCTGCCTCCTGTTGTAGCGCGCGGCATTGGCCTGTCTGCTTCCGCATAGTCGGCGCCCGACTCCGGGGCGCTTGATATGTTCTCGGCGCCCGTCTGCTTCAGGATCTTTTTCGCTTGGTCGCGCCACTTGCCGCTGTCACAGTGGACGGAAAGAAGCAGCCCGCCTCTTTTGATACGCCCCTGGTAGCGCTTCGCTTCAAACTTGGGCTTCCCCAGTCCCGTAAATCCGCCAATAATCGCTCCGAGGATCCCAAGAGCCCCTATGCCTGCGAGGACCGCCACCACGAGTCCGGCCGATCCTATAGGACCGGTGCCGGTGATCTGGATCACGCCCGTGTTGATGAGGCCGGCGAGAATACCGCCGATGATGCCGCCGATAATCGCGCCCGCCATGAACCCTTCAGGCGCCTTCGTGTGCTTCTCATGCGCGAAGTCTTTCGAGCCCTGATTCTCCGGGACCAGCGCCGCCACGTCCGCAACGCGGAATCCGGCAGCCTTCAGCGCGTCCGCGCCGCTTTGAACTCCGGCGTAAGTCGAATAAATCCCAAATACCGCTGTATTCTTGTCGGACATGTGCTGCCCCTTCCCTTATCAGAACGGCAACTGAACCCGCCGCCGAAGACACGTGGCTGTCCGTCGCCTAGCCCTTTGATGCTTGGGGGTGCCCGCCAGGGCTCATCGGAAGTGTTCTGGCGCCCCGCGCAGCCGGTGCAGGATCCGGCGCCGTATGGCGCTCACAAGGTAAAGCGGGTTTCCATCCGCCTTGCGACGGGGCGCGAGCCTGGGGAGACCGCGCGGCGCCCTCGAACACCTGTCAGCACCGCGCCCTTCAGCCGTTCGGCGCAGACCGGCTTTTGCAGGAAAGCCGACGCGCCAAGTCGCATAGCCTCTTCAAGCCGACCCTCAATGCCGCTGATGATGATGCAGTTCACGGAGAAGGATTGCAGCTCCTTCAGCAGCTCCGTGCCGGTCATACGCGGCATGTCGAGATCCGAAAGAACGAGGTCGTAGTGGGACGCCCTCAATTTTCTCAGGGCCTCAACCCCGTCGCAAGCCGCTTGTGCTTCGTAGCCCCACAATTGCAGCAGCTCGACGATGCCCTCTCTTTCTACGTCGTCATCCTCTACCACGAGAATTCTGGCTGGACCTCCGTTCATCACAGCCTCAGATGGTGCACGCGGATGGCCATTTGTTCGGGGTCAACCAACCTTCCCGGTTACCAATAAGATACGCGTCTGGGGCTAGCTCCGGCGATGGGCTACGCGGCCATGTAATCTTTTCCAAAGTATGTAGCTTCCCCTAGCAGATTGCTGAAAAGACCCGTAACGACGGTTTTTTGCCGCCGCGCGGCTTATTGAGGATCTGTGCGGGCTTATTGAGGGTGCTGACGGCAAAGGTTAAATCTCATTGACGAGAATCTCGATTCTCAAAATCTCGGCTGTCAAATTTGAAATTTAAAAACCGGCCTCGCCGGGCCGGGCGTCCTCGTGTCCACCTGCCAAGCGATATTTTCTTGCGCCTGCCTGAGAGCCCTCCTGTTCCCCCTGCCAAGGCAGGCCCCTCTGTGCGCCAGTAGGTTGCCGCGCTGTTTACTACTATGGTACGCTTCGGATCGGAGCGGTGCTCCCGGCGCTACTTTTCGGCCCGGGCGCCATACCGCGAAACCCGATCCAGCGCGGAAAATGATCTCGAAAAAAACCGCCCCACGCGTCTCACGCGTCTTTATCAGCGTTTCGACCGCTGGCATTCTGGGAGAAATGATTCTGAAACGAGGCAAGCTGCCGGAGGACTGCAGGGCGAAGCCAGCAACCCGCGACCGGTCAGCCGTCCCGCAGGGCAGGCAACCGAGTCATGAGACCAGCGAGCCACCGTCCCGGCACGCCTGGTCAAGGCAAAAAAGGAACTTGAGCCAGCGGATGGTAACTCCTTTCTTTTCAGTACGCGCTTTTCAAGTTCCTTAGGAGACACGACTAATGGATTGCTTTTTTGGGTACCTAACCCGAGAAGCCTCTGAAAACAAAGCACATTATAAATTTATAATCAAAAACAAAGCCGAGCTCTAATGTCGAACGCGAGCTCTAGTAAATCAACCGTATCTGATGGCGTGTTGACGTAGCTACCGTCGGCACGCGCGCCGTGATTCTCTGCGCCAGCGGCCAAATGGTTTGCGGGGCAACATCGGACCGTGAGCCCATGCGCATGGACAGCCCCGCGCTGATCAAAATCGTGAGAGCGTTTATCGCCATTGACATACCGGAAGATGTTCGCCTCGCGCTGTCCCGGCGGCAAGCATCGTTCCGGGACGCACTCACCTCCGATCACGGGCGCGGGCGGGACGTGCGCTGGGCGGATCCGGAAGGGATGCACTTCACGCTCAAGTTCCTCGGAGAGATCACTGCCGCCCAGGCCGAACAGGTCACCCTCGCTCTCTCGCGTATTCGAGATTTCGAACCCTTTGAGGCCGTGCTGAAAGGCTTTGGATTTTTTCCCAGCGCGCGCGAGCCGCGGGTCTTCTGGGCGGGGGTTGAGCCGGCGTCCGCGCTGAAGGCGCTGGCAGCGCGGATCGAGAGGGAACTTGGGGAGGCCGGATTCGAGCCGGAACGCCGGCCGTTTTCCCCGCACCTCACCCTGGCGCGCTTCAAAAGCTCCACGCCCCAGCCTGCGCTCAGGGCTTCAGCAGAGCGCGGCGCCGGGGACACGCTGGGCCGCCTGCGAGTGTCCGAATTCTTTTTAATCGAGAGCAAGCTCTCTGCGGGCGCGCCGGCGGCGTACCGGAAAATCGCCCGGTTCCCTTGTGCATCTAACGAATGACGGCGTTGAAATCCGGTTCGGCGCGCGATACAATTTTCTGGTAGAGGTCGAGTTGAGGAGGTTCTGAAATGAAAAGGCTCATTACAGGCGGAATTGTGACGTTGGTGGCGCTCGCAGTGTGCGCGATACCTTCGATCGCATCGGTCCAGGGAAGTTATGTGGAGGTGCGCAGCGCGGACGTTTATACCGGTCCGTGCTTCGCAAATTCCGAAGTTGGTCTTGAGGGCCGCCACGCGATTGTCGCCTGGAGGATCAGCCAGGGCGAATGGCATGGGACGAATTTGAGCGGTCTTAGCGTGGTTGCGGTGGTCCGGGCGAAGGACAACCTGGGCGATCCATACCACGACCCATACCCCGCGAAGTCCATTCTGATTGTCGATCAGCGGGCCAACGCGGCTCAGCGTGACGCGCTCATCTCCTTCGCGCACGCGGCTGGCGGCCAGTTGGTTGCGCACGTGGTGCGGGTTGACCGCGCTCCCATCAGCATGAACTTCGGGGCGCAGCACGGTGCCGTTTCAGTAGTGGCGGGGCGGCTGGCCACCATCCAGACGCGCAGCCTCTGCAATGGAGACAGCATCTGCGGTAACGAAATCCGCTATTACCCGCCGCTCACGAAGGTCTCCCAAGCCATGCCAGCCTACACCGTGAACGAGGCATTCAACGGCAGCGGCCTCGGTGTGGTCTGGAACAGCCAGGACGACCGCAGCGCTTACATCGCAAGCTTCAAGATGTAAGGCAGCGCGCGCCCGAGCGTGGACAATAGCGAGGGGAGCCGGAGAAGCTCCCCTTTTCTTTTGCGGCCAGGTCACTTTGCGACACCCGCAAAGCGCAAAAAAACTGTCATTCGCGCGAAAGCGGGAATCCATTCAGGCTTAACTGGACCCCCGCTTCCGCGGGGGTGACGGCTTTGGGAGGCGGGCCGCTCGATAGAATTTTCGGGAGCGCGGGGCGTAGAGGCGGCTGTACGCCGCCATCGAGATGCCGCCGTTTTGGCTTGGCGGGATGAACCCGCCGCTACAGGCGCGCTCCTACTGCGAGGCTAATCGAATGAGGAAGAGAAGTGTCATCGCGCTTTTCGTTGTAAGCCAGTTGTGCTTCGCCGCGCTGGTTTGCGGTCAAGGCGCTTATAAAGCCGAGGCGGGCGGCCCCGTATCGGGCATTCCGGCGTCAGTCCAGGCAGCGCTTCAAGGCCAGAGCGTGCGTTTCGTCAGCTCGCAGGGGACACCGGTATGCGAGATCTGGTGGCGCAAAGGTATCCCGGTGAAGGCGAGCGCCGGATCTTCTGGCGGCGAGATTGTTTACGGCGGGCTCACGGAAGGCGAGCTGGTTGGCGTCATCCACTTTGCCTCTGCCGGCAAGGATTATCGAGGCCAGGACATCAAGCCCGGCTACTACACGCTACGCTACGCTCTGATCCCGCAGGACGGCAACCATATGGGCGTAAGCACGTATCGCGATTTCCTCCTGCTCACCCCCATCGCCAACGACACAAATCCGGACCAGGTGCTGAGCTTTAACGATCTGGTCAAGGACAGCCGGCTCGCCACCGGTACCGGCCACCCGTGCGTGCTGATGCTCGAGCCCGCCAGCCAGAGCGCAACAACCTTTCCTGCCGCTGCTCAGGACGATCAGGGCAACTGGGCGCTCAACGTGAAGCTCGATACGAACGCCGGCGGCCAGAATCAGCAGTTGCCCTTTGCTGTTGTGCTGGTGGGACAGTATCAAGGATGAGAGAAATGCTTCGCGATGCAAAACCTATCATGCCCCGGTTTCCGGCCCGTAGAGGCGGCTTCACGCCGCCGTTTGCGGGCTGGCGGGATAAACCCGCCGCTACATTCGCGGACGCGCGGCGAGTTCCCGCCTTGGCGCTGATGCTCGCGAGCGTTTTGCTGATGACGGCCGCCTTGGCGCTCGGCGGCCACTCTGCCCTGGCCGCTCAGTCGCGGCCCGCCTCGGCCAATGGGCTTGTCACTGTGCTGGGAACGCTGACGAACGTTCCGGGCAAAGGTCCTGCGCTCGAATCCGCAGGCAAGGAATACGTCCTTCAAGGCCAATCGGCCTACCTCCTGCACACATTGCAAGACAAGCGCCTGCTCAACCAGGAGCTTCAGCTTACCGGCGCCATTGCGCCGGGCGGCGCGCTGGTGGTGCGAAAGCTTTACGCCGTGCGCAACGGAAAGCTCTACCACGTTCAATACTATTGCGAGGTCTGCAACATCACCTACGTGCAGCCGGGGCACTGCTACTGCTGCGGCCGCGAAACAAAACTGCAGGAAGTGCCGGTACATTAGTGATTGTCGATTTGCGATTGATGATTGCCGGCGGAAACCGCCACCAGCGATCGCCAATCACTAATCGCCAATCTCGAATTACGTCCCTCTCCCATCCCTCCTCGGAACACCAATGGATTGCATCGCCGCGCGCAGCGCGTTAGAGTGAATGGGTAGTTAGCTCCTCCGTCGCGGGGTTTGGAGCCATGGAAACCACCCTTCTGCCTCCCGTAAAGAAGAAAGAAGAAGCTGAGGACACAGGATGGGACGGCCGCGGCCCCGGGCCGGGCGACGATGGATTCGGAGGAGGAGGCGATGGCGGGGGCTATGGCGGCGCGGCTCCGTCAGACGTCACGCTGACGGGCATCTGGGTGGCGATCATCGCCATCGTGATGTTCTTCGCTGCGCTCACCAGCGCCTGGATGGTGCTGAAGGGCGCGTCCCACCACTGGGTTCCGACCGCCCTGCCTTCGATCATCTACGTCAACAGCATTCTTCTGCTGGTCAGCAGCCTTACGCTGGAGTTCTCGCGCGGGTCGCTCACGGCGGGAATGGAGCGCCGGTTTCTCGCCTGGCTTTATGTGACGCTGGGGCTCGGCGCGGCTTTCATTGCGGGCCAGCTCGTGGCATGGCGCGACCTCGTCGCCAAAGGTATTTACCTTGCCACCGACCCTAGCAGCTCGTTCTTTTATCTGCTCACGGCCGCCCACGGACTGCACCTGCTCGGCGGCATCGTCGCACTCGCACTGGTGGTAGCTCAGGCGCCGCGCATCGCGCGCGGGCTTAAGCGCCGCTCCCTCCTGGACGCCACGGCCATCTACTGGCACTTCATGTATGCGCTCTGGGTGTACATCCTTCTGCTGCTCGTTCTGAAAGTGTGAACAGTCTCGGGCGGAATGTAGAGGCGGCTTTACGCCGCCATTGTTGGGTGGCAGCATCCCGTGTTGTGGGACCGCTAGTCCGCAAAATAGCCGCGCAAAGCCGTCTCTATGCGCCCGGAACTGCGGCACAACCCAGCGCCCAATTCCATATTTCATTTGGCCGCATTCCGTGTAGAATAATCTCTACGGCATCGTAATGCCTTAGTTTCGGGCGCGGATGTAGCGGCGGGTTTATCCCGCCATCCAAAAATGGCGGCGTAAAGCCGCCTCTACGCGCCTGAAACTGAGGCATTACACGGCATCATCCGCAACGCTCGGAGGGGTAATGCCTCACCAGTTTCGCTCGTCGAAACGGCGCGCCTGAAGTCGAAATGCTACGCCTTCAAATAGAGGACCGCCATGCCTGAAGTAATCCGCAGTGCAAAAGTTTACGACGCCATCATTGTGGGCTCCGGCGCCGGCGGCGGCATTGCGGCTTACGTCCTGACGAAGGCGGGGGCCAAGTGCCTGATGCTCGAGGCCGGCGACTGGTGGGACACGGCGAAGCAATCGACGATGTTCAAGTGGCCCTACGAGGCGCCGCACCGCGGCGCTCCCACGGCCGCGAAACCGAACGGTTATTTCGACCCCGGCTACGGCGGCTGGGTGATTCCCGGCGAGCCTTATACCAACGCACCCGGAAGCGACTGGCGTTGGTGGCGGACGCGCGCGCTGGGCGGCCGCACCAACCACTGGGGCCGGATTTCGCTGCGTATGGGACCATATGACTTCAAGCCCTACACGCGCGACGGCAAGGGATTCGACTGGCCCATCACCTACGATGATCTTGCCCCGTACTACGACAAAACGGAAGAGTATATCGGAGTCTACGGCTCCGCCGAGGGCCTGGAGAACACGCCGGATGGCAAATTCCTGCCGCCTCCTAAGCCCCGCTGCCACGAGCTGGTTGTGTTGAAGGCGTGCCGGAAACTTGGCATTCCCTGCGTTCCCGCGCGTCGCTCCGTGCTGACGGTACCGCTGAATGGCCGTCCGCATTGCCACTACTGCGGGCAGTGCGGCCGAAGCTGCATCACATCATCCAATTTTTCTTCTTCCACTGTCCTCGTGCCCCCCGCGATGGCCACCGGCAACCTGGAAGTGCGGTGCAACGCCATGGCGCGCGAAGTGCTCTTAGGCAGGGACGGGCTGGCGAAGGGCGTCTCCTACATCGACAAGAAAACCCTGCGCGAGGTTCAGGTGCGCGGCAACATTGTGGTGCTCGCGGCGAGCAACTGTGAAACGGCGCGCCTGCTGCTCAACTCCAAGAGTCCTACCCACCCGGACGGCCTCGGCAACGCCAGCGGCATGGTCGGAAAATACCTTATGGACACCGTGGGTGCGGATGGCTCGGTGGGCTTCTTCCCGGCAATGCAGTCGCTGCCTCCTCACAACGAAGACGGAACGGGCGGGCTGCACATGTATATGCCCTGGTGGAATTACCAAGAGC
>JBOGJW010000165.1:0-8865 GCA_050745245.1 Terriglobia bacterium
CCTCATCGTAGCCGGGCAGGTCATCGAGCGCATTGCGGTCCGCCAGCAGGATGTTGTCGACCCAGGTGTGCGATTCGAGCACAATCTTGAAAGCATATTCCGTTGGGTCGTCGATCTTTACGGCGGGCGCCGCGCGGAAAAGCATAAAGTTCTGGTAGCGGTCGAACAGCGCGGAGCCAAACCGGGCCGCCAGCCCCGTCTGCCCCGTAAGCTGGCCGTCGTAATTCTCGGTGGTGTTCAGCGGGTCGTGCGCGTCGGTCACGTAGTACCCCATCACCGCGGCGTCTTCGAGCGCCAAATCCCAGGTGCCATCCCGCAGCTCGTTGGTAAGCCGCAGGCTGTACTCGCCGATCTGCCAGGGCAGGGTGCCGGTGCGCGCGATGTGCCCGCTTCCGTAGCGCGTGACTGCATCCTCGTAGGAGTGAGGCAGCTTTAGATAGGGAAACCGGCCGTATTCGTCAAGAAAAATGTAATGGCGGAGCCGCTCGTAACGATCCTTCTTCATCCACTGATTGGGGTCGTTAACGTGCGCCTGAAGAAAGGGAAGATGACTTTGAAAGTAGCCCTTGATGCCCGGCGGCAGCGTATCCACCGCGCGCTGCGTGACGAGGCGGTGAGCCTCAGGACCCCACGCATAGCAGCCGGAGCACGCCAGCAGCGCGAGCACGATCAGCGGCGCGAGGTTACCGGACACGACCAGTTTTCGGCGTCGATCGCTCATTCAGGCGAGGCGCAGAAGCCGCGATGCAATCCTGGCGGCGCTGATCCGCGCGTGAATCGGTGCCCGCGCTGGACACGAGTGAATCATCGGGCACCGCCATTGCGCCGGGTCAGTTTGTCGACGACATCGATCAGAGCGTCCAGGCGCTGGTCGGTATGAGCTTGGCCGGTTGCGAGTTGAGCCATCCGCACCGCGAGTTCGTTCATGCGCTCTGCGACGGTTATTTCAGCCTGGGCGAGGCGGCCAACCAAGTTGGCAAGCGAAGCGATCTGTTCGCTATTTTGGGCTATTTGCTCAGTATTCCGATTGATCTGGCGCCAAGATTGGGCCTGCTGCTCCTTCATTTCCTGCAAGTCAGCCCAAAACTGGGCCTGCTGCTGGACGAAAAAATCCATCGGATTGGCTGACTCGTTCGCCATCGCCCCATTATAGGCTAAAACCGCTTCGCAGACCCTTGCGCGTCCGCGCCGGTGGTTTAGCCGGAGACAGGCTGCCTTTCGGCGGGAAGGGCGCGCTTCGAGCCGGAGGCCTGCGCGTCGAGCTCGGCCATGTCGAGGACGATCACCTTGCGCAGCTCAAGACGGAGAATGCCTCGGTCGACCAGGCGCCGCAGGTTGCGTGAGACCAGGTCGCGCACAGTTCCAATCTCTGCGGCGATCTCCTGGTTCGTCTCTTGCAGCGGGAACTCGATTCCGCGCCGCGTGCGCAGCCCGTCCTCCAGCGCGCGGTCGCGAAGAAAGCGCGCCAAGCGATGACTCACCTCCTTCAGCGACAGCTCTTCCACCAGCGTGGTGAGATATCGGAAGCGCCACGCGAGCGTGCGAATCACGGCGAAAGCCACTTCCGAGTTGCGACGGCACAGGTCCAGGAACTCACGCTTGGGCAGGAAGAGCAACGTAGAATCCTCAACTGCCGTGGCAGAGGCCGGGAAGCTGCCGCCGTCGAAGAGCGGCAGCTCGGCGACCGTCGAGCCGGCGCGGTCGATTCCGAGGACCTGCTCGCGCCCGCTCTCCGCCATCTTAAAGACCTTGATCGCCCCCGCCTGCACCACAAACAGGCCCTGGCACGCATCGCCTTCGGTGAAGAGGACTTCGTCCTTGGCGAGCTTGCGGATTCCGCAGTGGCTGGCAAGGCTTTGCAGCTCAGCATGCGGCAACACGGCGAAGAACGCGACGCGCCGCAGTGTGTCCTCGGGGTTCAGCGCCATAGGGTTAATCCTACGGCTTGCGGACCGTCGCGGCAAGTGCCTATGGCTCTCAGGCAACGGAGAGGCGACAGCAGGAATCTCACGTATCAGGCACGCGGGGAGTTACTATACTCGCGCGCGGGGCTGCCTTGTCTCCCAAAAGGCGGTATACTCAGGTTAACGCGCAAGGAGGCCCATCAAGATGAAAACGCCCCTTAAAGTTCTGGCGATTGTTGCCGCATGTGCGCTCTGGGCGGCGAGCTTGGCGGCGCAGACGGCAAGCTCGGTCGCGCCTGCGGCCAAGGGGCAGTCTGCGCCCTCCGCGGAGTCTGCCGCTACCCAAACGACCAAGGCAACGCCCGCGACCCCGGCGGCGCAGCCTGCCAGCGCGCCGACAGCGCTGGCGGAGCGACCCGGCGCGGCCCCGGCCAAGCCGGGCTCTGCCGGCATGATTCCCGCCGGCACCACTCTTCGCGTTACGCTTGATACCACGCTAACCGATAAGACGAACAAGTCGGGAGATCCGTTCACGGGTGAGATCAGCTCGCCTGTATATATCACCGGCAAGGATGTGATTCCCCAATACAGTACAGTCAATGGCCACATCGCTTTCCTGAAGCCCTCCGGGCGGTTTGCCGGCAAGGCCCAGATGCGCTTGGTGCTCGATAACATCACCACGCCCGACGGCGTGGTTTTCCCGCTGGCCGGAACGCTTGAGGAGGCGCAGGGAGGCGTCTGCGCGCATACCGCGGTGACGGGCAAGACGAAGGCGGACGAGGAAGGCACCATCACCGGCTGCGGGAAGAGCAAGAAGAAGGCCGCCGAGGCGGCTGCGATTGTCGGCGGCATGGGTGCGGGCGTGGGCGCGAGCATCGGCATGGGCAAGGAAGTTGAATGCGAATGGTACGGCTACTGTCCTCCGGGCGGCTCCGGCATTGGGACGGACATCATGTATGGCGCAGGAATCGGCGCGGGCACGGCGCTGATCTATACGCTTTTCAAGCACGAGCGGCACATCGTGCTAGTGCAAGGCAGCCTGCTGACCTTCACGGTGGACCGCACGACCATGGCCGAGAAAACGCCCGCGACCTCAGACGCTTCAGCCGAGTGACCGCATGAAATATCACGCGCGCGTTCTGATTACGCTTCTCGCGATAAGCCTCGCGCCGGGGCTCCTCCTGGCGGCGAACGCGACCCAGGTGGTGTTGCCGGCCGGCACAAGCGTCGACGTGCAGCTCACCTCCACCATCAGTACTTCCGCCAACCAACAGGGTGATCCCTTCACAGGGGAGATTGAAGACCCCATCTTCGTTCACGGTGTAGAGGTGATTCCGGCCGGAAGCATGCTCCGCGGCCACATCACCTTCGTGAAACCCCCGGGCCGGGTGAATGGCAAAGCGCAAATGCGCCTGGTGGCCGATGCCATCACCACCAAGGCGGGAAAGCAGTTTACGTTTGCCGCTTCGCTGGCGCAGGCGGGCGATGCCGCCAAGCTGAAAGGCGATGAGGGCACGCTTGAGGGTGCGGGAAAGAGCGTGAAAAAAGGGGCGGAGGATGCTGGCATAGGCGCCGCGGCCGGAGCCGGCGTGGGCGCCATGGCGGCCGGCGGGCAGGGCGCCTTGTACGGAGCGGGCATCGGCGTACTGGCCGGAGCCATTGACGCCATCGCCAAGCACCACAAGAACGTTGTGCTCCATCCGGGCACCGAACTAACGTTCGTGCTCTCGACGCCGGCTACCGAATCAAAAGCCACACCAGGCGCGGCCATCTCGGCCCCGTTCATTTGCTCAACCTGCCGCTGAGCAAATCGATTCCCGCCATATGGGAGCCATTTCTCCCAATTCTCCCAAGAATATCCGGGGCTCGCCGCAAAAAGAGCCGCCTGCGCTATGTTATGATCGCGCAGAGGGCGTCAAGCCCCGCGTGGCATTCTGCGCCTTCTGAGCGCAAGCGAACTGGCGCGCCATCAGGAGCTTCTGGTTGGAATCCCAAATCCCCACGGTCTACAATCCCGAGGAGATCGAACCGCGCTGGGCGCGCGCTTGGGTGGAGCGCAAGCTTTACCGGCCCAGCGACGATCCTTCCCTGCCCAGGTTTTGTCTGGTGATTCCCCCGCCGAACATCACCGGTTCCCTCCACATGGGGCACATGCTGGAGCACACCGAAATTGACATCCTGATGCGCTGGCGCCGGATGAGCGGCGATGCAGTTCTATGGCTGCCGGGCACCGATCACGCTTCCATCGCCACGCAGATGATCGTAGAGCGCGAGCTCGGGCGCGAGGCCCTGCCGGACCTTGCGCCGGGAAAAGAAAGCGTGCGCATCTGGCAGCGTGAAGGGCAGCGGCTGCGGATGGAGATGGGGCGCGAGAAATTCGTCGCGCGCTGCTGGGAATGGAAGGAACAGAACGGCGGAGCGATTAAGCGGCAGATGGAGCGGCTGGGCGCTTCCTGCGACTGGACGCGCGAGCGCTTCACGATGGACGCCGCCTACAGCCGCTCGGTGGTCGAGGCGTTCGTCCGGCTTTACGACGAAGGCCTGATTTATCGCGGCGAATATATCGTCAACTGGTGTGCGCGCTGCGGCACGGCGATTTCGGACCTGGAAGTGGCGCACGAGGACCGGCAGGGCAAGCTCTGGTTCATCCGCTATCCACTTGAGGGCGGCCAGGAGTCGATCACGGTCGCAACGACACGCCCGGAGACGATGCTGGGCGATACGGCGGTGGCGGTGAATCCGGCGGATCGGCGCTATCAGCGCTTGATTGGGCGCAAAGTGACTCTGCCCCTCGTGGGGCGGTTGCTCCCGATAATTGCGGATGAATTTGTCGATCCCGCCTTCGGAACCGGCGCGGTGAAGGTGACGCCGGCGCACGATTCGAATGACTTCGCTATGGCGCTGCGGCATGACCTGCCGCGCGTAGCAGTGATCGGGAGCGACACGCACATGACGGACGCCGCCGGCGGATTCCGTGGCATGGACCGATACGAGGCGCGCGAGGCGGTGCTGCGCGATCTCGGCGCCGCCGGATTCATTGAAAAGATCCAGGAGCACCCGCTGAGCGTAGGCGTCTGCCAGCGCTGCAAGAGCGTTGTTGAGCCGCTCCTTTCGCTGCAGTGGTTCATGAAAATGGAGTCGATGGCCCGAACCGCAGCCAGCGCGGTGGAAGACGGCCGCCTTCGCGTTCTTCCCGAGAGCGGAAAGAAAAAATACCTGAACTGGCTGGAGAATATCCACGACTGGTGCATCTCGCGGCAGCTCTGGTGGGGGCATCGCATCCCGGTTTGGTATTGCGACGTCTGCTGTGAGGTAATCGCGGCGCGCGAAACTCCGGACGTCTGCCGGCGATGTGGCGCGGCCTCACTCCGTGAAGAGACCGACGTTCTCGACACCTGGTTCAGCTCCGCCCTCTGGCCGTTTGCCACCCTCGAATGGCCGGATGAAGCGCCCGACCTGAAGCGCTTCTATCCCAACGACCTCATGATCATGGGCGAAGATATCCTGTTCTTCTGGGGCGCGCGCATGGTGATGATGGGCATGAAACTGACGGGTGAAGTGCCGTTCCGGACCCTCTACATTCACGCCCTGGTTCGCGACGCGGAGCGCCAGAAGATGTCGAAGACCAAGGGAAACGTTCTCGATCCGCTTGAGGTGACCGAGAAGTACGGCACGGATGCGGTGCGATTCGCTCTGGCCATCAGCGCCGCTCCCGGAACCGACATCGCCTTCAGTGATGACAAGACGGAGTCCTACCGCGCCTTCGCCAATAAAATCTGGAACGCCGGCAGGTTCATTCTGATGAACCTCGCCGCGCAGTCCGAAGGCCTCCGCGCGACACTCGCTACGCTGTTGCAGCCCGTAGCGGGCGCGGGCTTCGAGCCGGCAGCCTCAGACGGAGCCGAAAACAGCGCGGAGCGCTCGCTCGCCAGCCGCTGGATTTTTTCGCGCCTGGCCGCCTTAACGCAGGAGATGGAGCAGGCGCTCGCCGATTTCCGCTTCCATGAGGCCGCCTATGCCGTGTACCACTTTTTCTGGCACGAGCTCTGCGACTGGTACCTGGAGTGGCTCAAGCCGGAGATCACCCAGCCGGCGGGCGCTAAGCCGCCCGCAGCGTATATCGACCTGCTGCGGATCTTCGGCGCCGCGCTGCGCCTGCTCCATCCCTTCATGCCGTTCATCACGGAGGAGCTGTGGCATCAGCTTCCTCGCGCCGAAACGGCGCCCTCTATTTCACTTGCCGAGTTCAGGCGAATCAGCCCTCGCGTGCACGACCCGGTGGCGGAGCGTGATTTCGAGCACGTTCGGGAGCTGGTGGTCGCGATACGCAACGCGCGCGCGGAGCGCGGAGTGCTGAAGGAAAAGCCCAGCGTGCAGGTGGCAAGCGATGATCTCCGGCGCCTCGAGCTCTTTCGCAGTCACCAGGGGGCCATTCTGCGGCTGGCCGGAGCGCGCGCCTTGAACTTCACCAGGGGAACGCTGAGCGGCGACCCTGCGAGAGTCTCCGTCTCCGCGAGCGTCGACCTGAAGCTCTTTCACGAACAGCAAGTCGATGCCGCTGCCGAGCAGGCACGCCTCGAAAAAGAAAGGACGAGCTTGGAGCGCTCGATGGAACAGGCGCGCCGTCAGCTTGATGATGAGAATTTCAGAAGCCGCGCCCCGCAGCCCGTAGTGCGCGGGGTCGAGAAGCGGTACGCGGAGCTCGCCGCGCGCCACGCGAAGGTGCTGGATTCGCTGGAGCGGCTTGATGAGAGCCGCGGCAAATCATCGCCGGTGCCGCTGTGAACGCTGGCTAGCTTTTCGCTTGGTCGGAATCATCGCCCGTCACTGTCAAACCGGGCGGCTCTTCGGAATCTTGAATTTGAGATTCGAGACTGGGATTTGGCTGCGGCTTCACCGGGCTGCGCCGCGTACTATAGGCCTGGGACTCTTAGCTCCTAGCTGTCGACTCACGGTCGAACGGTCCCAAATTCCGCCACCGCTTTCACATGCCAAGGCAGGCCACCAGCCACAGACTCGACCGCCTGATCGATCTGCTGTTGGAGAATGCGACGGTAGTTGTGCCGGGGCCGAAAATCGCCGCCGAGCTGCGCGTGCCCGCCTCGACGGTCTGGGACTGGATTGAGAGGCTACGTTCGATGGGGGTGGAAATCCGAGGATATCCGGCGCGCGGCTACCAGCTTCAGAAGCTTCCCGATCTGCTTACCCCGGGCTTATTGCGCGCCGAGTTGGGCGAATGCGAGATCGGTAAAAAGATAGTGCATTACTTTGTCGCGGGATCAACCAATACTGAAGCCCTTCGTCTGGCCGCCCGGGGCGCCCTGCACGGAACTGTCGTCGTGGCCGAGGAGCAGACGGCCGGACGCGGCCGGCTGGGGCGCTCGTGGTATTCAGAGAAAGGGAGCGGCATCTACGCCTCGATTCTTCTGCGCCCTCCGTTTCCACCCTCGCGGGCGCCGCTTCTTACGCTCGTGGCCGGCATCTCCGCGCATCAGGCGATTGCGCAGCTTACGGATCTCAAGCCGGAGATACGCTGGCCTAACGACCTGCTCCTCGGAGGCAAGAAAGTAGGCGGAATTTTGACTGAGATGAGCGCGGAGGTTGACCGCGTGCACAGCGTCGTGCTGGGCATCGGGCTCAACGTCAATCACGTCGCGATGCCGCCCGCGCTCTCAGGAATCGCCAGCTCGCTGCGAATTGAAACCGGCAAGGCGTACTCTCGCGTGCGGCTTACGGCAATCCTGCTGCGAGAGACCGAGCGATTTTACCGCATGCTTCTCGATGAGGGAGGCGGCGCCATCGCCACCCGGTGGGAGCAGGCTTCAGGGTTTGCGCGCGGGCGCCGCGTGCGCGTTTTGCGGACGGCGGGCGAAGCGTTCGGCGCCACTGAGGGCCTCGAGCCCAGCGGCGCATTGCGCGTCCGCTTCGATGATGGCCGCGTCGAGGCGCTGGTCTCCGGAGAAGTGATTGAGGTGAAGCAGGCGAGCCATGCTCCTGGTGATTGACGTCGGCAACACGCACACGGTGCTCGGGGTCTACGCGGGCCGCGAACTGCGCAGCCAGTGGCGGCTCTCCACCAGCCGCACGCAGACCGCGGACGAATACGGCATTCTGATCCGCAACCTGCTAACCCTCGCCGGCATTCAGCCTGCCGCCATCCGGCACGTGATGGTGGCGAGCGTCGTGCCCCCGCTAAACGGCGTCCTGGAGGAGACCGCCGTAAAATACTTCGATTTGCGTCCGGTGTTCCTTGGCCCCGGCGCCCGCACCGGCATGCCGGTCCATTACGATAATCCCCAGGAGATCGGCGCGGATCGCATCGCGAACGGCGTGGCGGCGTTCGAGAAGTATGGCGGCCCGTGTGTGGTGGTTGATTTCGGCACGGCCATCACCTTTGACGTGATCTCGGCAAAGGGAGAATATCTCGGCGGTATCATCGCGCCAGGAATTGGGATTTCCGCCGAAGCGCTGTTCCAGCGAGCCGCGCGGCTGCCGCGCGTGGAGATCCGCGAGCCGCAGCAGGTGATCGGCACGACCACCGTGAGCAGCATGCAGGCTGGCTTGTTTTACGGCGCGGTGGGGCTGGTGGACGGCATTCTGGACCGGCTCTGCGAGGCGCTGGGGAAAAACACGAAGATGGTCGCGACGGGAGGTCAGGCGCCCCTGATCGCGGGCGCCTCAAAGCACCGGCTGCCGGTAGATTCCGCGCTGACGCTCGAAGGCCTGCGGATCATTCACGAGCGCCAGTCGGCGGGCGCGCGGCGCAAGTGAGTTTCAGCCTAAACCGCGCCCGGACCGCGCAGCAGCCGCCCGGGGAGCAAGATGATACCGGCGAGAAGTGCAAAAACTCCTTCGGCTACCACCCCGCCGAGGCGGAACGGCAACAGCAGAACCCAGACGATGGGATAGAGCACCAAGGCCAAAAGAGCCAGCGGCCAGCACAGTACAAGGAGAATAAACC
>JBOGJW010000166.1:0-4977 GCA_050745245.1 Terriglobia bacterium
TAACTCCATTTCGTATCGCCGCCAGAACTGAGGTTTTCCGACGGGCGCCTTGGGATTCTCAACATCAAGGAAGAATTGCTCCATTTTGCCCGCAGGACAGAAGGCGATCAGCATTCGGCTGGGCACAGCAGCAACCGATGAAAAAGTGTGCGGTACCCGGCGCGGAGCCAGCACGGATTCCCCCGCATAGAGATGCAGCCTTTGGCCGCCTACCTGGAAGGCCACCTCCCCTTCCATGACGTAGAACCATTCCTCCTGACTCAGGTGCAGGTGCAGCGGCGGCCCGCCGCCCGGCCGCATATGCGGGTGCTCCACGACAAACAGCCCGCCGTTGGTTTCGCGCGTGAGAACCTTGAAGAGGAGCCACCCGAAACGAAACACGTGGGTATGGCCGTCACGGTCCTGCCCCGCGGCGACCACGTGCAGTAAGCTTGGCGGCGCCGATAGAGGAGCCTGCGCGCGCGCCTCGCTGGCGAATAAATCATACAGACCTGCGGCCGGAACCACCGAAGCAGCGGCCCTGATGAAGGAGCGGCGTCGCATAAGCTTCCTCGAGATGACTGAAGTGAAATCGCCACATGTTAGCAAAGCGGGGAGCGCCCGACAAGCCGAATCACAGGCGCGCGCGCTATTGACACGCACTCGAAAGAGGTTTATACCAGATAGCCATCGTCATTGAAGGAGGAGGAGCCATGTTGCGTAAACTCTGCGGACTCACACTGCTGATTATCGCTGCTGGGCTGCTCAATCCGGCATGGGGCCAGGACACTCGCGGCACGATTCTTGGCAGGGTTCTGGATACTTCAGGAGCGATCGTGCCGGGTGTGAAGGTGACGGTCACGAAGGTCGACACCGGCGTAACCACAGCCGGTGTTACAAACAGCGCGGGAGAATTTAACATTCCGTTCTTGTATCCGGGCGTGTATCGTGTGGCCGCGCAGAAGCCGGGGTTCAAGACGTACACGCGCGAGGACGTGCCGCTGCGCATCAGCGAAATCGTTAATCTGACGGTGCGGCTGGAGGTTGGCAGCATCACGCAGCAGGTGACCGTGCAGGCAACCACGCCCGCGCTCGACACGCAGACGGGCACTCCCGGGCAGGTGATCAGCCAGAGGCGCCTGCAGGACCTTCCGCTGCAGGGCGGAGATGCGTTTGAGCTGGTCCGGCTGACGCCGGGCGTCGTGAACATGACGAACTTTCGGGCGCTGGGCACCGGCTCTCCGAACGGCACCTCGCAGATTTCCGCCGACGGCACGCCGCAGTGGTCCGCGCAGTGGCAGATCGACGGCCTTGATGATACGGTCAATGACACCGACCAGGGGCACTCCCGCGTCTCCTACATTCCGCCTTCCGGCGCGATTAACGAGCTGAAATTGCAAGCCAGCCCTTACGACGCCAGCGTCGGACACGTGCTGGGTCCCGTCATCAGTGTGAGTACGAAAAGCGGGACGAACCAGTTTCACGGCACAGCATATTACTGGCTGGTGAATAGCGCCCTCGACGCCAGCGACTTTTTCGCGAACCGGTCCGGCCAAAGCAAGCCGGTGGATCAGGAACACCGGTACGGGCTCACGTTTGGGGGCCCGCTCACAATCCCCCATGTTTACCACGGGCGCGATAAGACCTTCTTCTTTTTCGCCTGGGAAGGCGACCGTGATAACACGCCCGCGACGACTTCAGGCCAGACCAGCACCGTGCCCACCGCCGCGGAGCGCTCCGGAGATTTCTCAGCGCTGCTGAAGCTCGGCTCCCAGTATCAAATCTACAATCCGTTTACCACGGTTCCGGCCGGCAACGGCAGATATCAGCGCTCGCCAATTAAAGGCAACGTGATCCCGTCCGCGCTGCTGAACCAGGTGGGCATGAAGCTGGTGGATCTCTATCCGCTGCCCAACCAGCCGGGGACGAGTGACGGCGAACACAATTATTTTTATCCCGATGTTCGCAGAACGCCGGATGATTCCTTTATGGGCCGCCTCGATCATTCATTCAGCGAGAACAACCGGTTCTTTGTGCGCATCAATCACTACCATTTCCACATTCAGAAGAACCAGATGGGAATCCTTGCGAGCACGTTCACCCAGGATCAAGTAAATCAGGGCGCGGTGCTCGACGACGTGTGGATTTTAAGCCCAACGCTCGTGCTCAATGTGCGGTACGGACTGACCGCCGCGGAGTTCCCCGAAAAGCGCCTGACCGAGGGAACCGATCTGACGTCGCTTGGCTTTTCACCCGCTTTAGCGAGCTTGGTGAACCCGGCGCTCTCCACCGTCCCGAAAGTCGAAGTCAGTCCCTTTACGGATCTATCATCCTGGTCGAGCGGGGATGGCACAAACTCCTACGCCTCGAACGACTGGGTTGGCGATTTGACCAAGCAGAAGGGAAATCAAAACATCCGGTTTGGCGCCGATGCCCGCATTCTGCGAAGTTTTGGAAACCGCTACCCGGAAGCTATTTCGCCGCTTCTCGATTTCTCCACAACCTACACGCGAGGACCGTTAGATAATTCTCCTTCCGCGCCCGTCGGCCAGCAGCTTGCTGCGATGCTGATGGGAATTCCAGGCGGCGAGATGGTGGCGCCCTATACGAGCAGTTACGTGCTCCAGAACGAGTACCTCGGGCTCTATGTGCAGGACGACTACAGGCTGACCCCGAAGCTCACCGTTAACCTCGGCATACGCTATGAGCTGGAGTCGCCTCCGGTTGAAAAGTACAATCGCCTTAATTCGAGCTTCAACTTCACGGACCCGAACGCGCTCACCGCGCAAGCAGAGGCGAATTTCGCGCAAAATCCGATTCCGGGCGTGTCTCGCTTCACGCCGGCCGGCGGGCTGACCTTTGTCGGGCAGAATGGCGACGGGAGAAGCCCCTACCCGGCCACAAATGAATTTATGCCAAGGATCGGCCTCGCCTGGCACTTCACTCCGAACACCGTCCTGCGGTCGGGATACGGCATATTCTTTGGTTCTGACGGGGTCGCCACTTTCACGCCCTCGCAAATCGGCTTCACCCAGACAACGCCGATCCAGGCCTCGCTTAATAACGGCGTCACCTACGTGGCGACCCTCGCCAACCCGTTTCCGAACGGACTGATTCCAACCTCGGGCGCGAGCGGCGGCATTAATACCGCTTTTGGCCAGTCCATCACGTACTTCGATCCGAACATGAAGCCTCCTTACTCGCAGAGGTGGTCGTTCGGATTTGAGCGTGAGCTCCCTGACCAGTTCGTGCTGGATGCGAACTATATCGGGAACAAGGTGACTCATCTCCCGGTGAACCGCCTGATCAACAACACTCCGGCGCAGTACCTCAGCGCCTCGCCTGTGCGGGACCAGACGACGATCAACTATTTATCCGCCAACTATGCGAACCCGCTGAGCGGCCTCAACCCGATCTTCGGCACCACGATCGCGCGCGCGAGCGCCCTTGAGCCGTTTGCGCAGTTCGGCACGCTGACGGTTGCGCAGCCGATTGGAAACTCCACCTACAATGCGTTGCAGGTGCGGCTTGAAAAGCGCTTCTCACAGGGATACACGCTGCAGGCGGCGTACACCCACTCGAAATACATGCAGGAAACCGAGTTCCTTAATCCGACCGATCCTGTGCCGTACCGGACGATTTCCGATATGGACCGGCCGAATCTGTTTGCCATGAGCGGTATTTGGGAGTTTCCGGTAGGGCGCAGCCGCCAATTCCTCAGCCACCTTTCCGCTCCTGTGAACGCAATTATCGGCAACTGGCAGCTTGTTGGCTCGGAAGTTCACCAGTCGGGCGCGCCACTGTCGTGGGGAAACATCATCTTTACCGGGAATATTCAGGACATTTCACTCCCGGCGAACAAACAGAGCGCGGACGAATGGTTTAACGTCAATGCGGGATTCAACACCAATTCCAAACAGCAGTTAGAGGATAATATCCGGACTTTCCCGCTGCGGTTTAGCGGCATCCGGGCGGAGGGCGAGACCACGTTTAATCTTGCTCTGATGAAGAATTATCACCTCGGGGAGCATGTAGCCATGCAGTTCCGCGCCGAGTGTTACAACGTGGCGAACCACCCGATTTTCTCGACCCCCAGTACGACGCCGACAAGCTCATCCTTCGGGACGATCACCAGCGACGTGTCCCAGCCCAGGGAGTGGCAGTTTGCGCTGAAGCTCATCTTCTGAGAGGTTGCTGAAGCGCGCGTAGCGGCGGCTTTATGCCGCGATGCGGCCAGTGAGAATACTGGATTGATGGCGATATAGAATCGCCGCTACGCCGTTTGACCAGGAATTTTTCAGCAACCGGCTGCATCAATTCATGCGCATCCGATCTTCAGTCGTCGCGACGGCATTCGCCTTACTGATCGCGAATACGGCCGTCTTTAGCGGCCAAGCGCCAGCGACGCCGGCTGGCGCAGCGGCTACGCGGATTTTCGCGGTGCAGTGCGCCGGCTGCCATGGAGAGGATGCTCGCGGCACGGAACAGGGTCCGCCCCTGGCCGGCAATCGGGGGCTTAGCCGGCGCTCTGTTTCCTGGATCCGCCACGTGATTCACAACGGGATTCCCTCAGGAGGCATGCCGGCCTTCAATCTGCCTGCGGATGAGCTTGACGCCCTCGCCGCCATGGTGCATTCGCTGAATGCGCCCGCCGCGGAGAGCGCCGTTGCGGGTGATCCCGCGGCCGGAGAGCGATATTTCTTCGGCCCGGGGCGCTGCGCCTCCTGCCACATGGTCGACGGCCGGGGCGAAGCGGTCGGGCCGGATTTATCGGATGTCGCGCATGACCTCACGCTGGCCGAGCTTCGCCGATCCTTGCTGCAGCCGAGCGCGCACATTACGCCGGGCTATCAACTGGTGAACGTCCGTCTGCGCGATGGCAAACTCGTTCGCGGCTTTGCGCGGAGCCGGAGCAACTTTGAAATCGTGGTGCAGGACCTGCGTGGCAATTTTCATCTGCTTACCGCTAATGAAATTTCAAGCGTCACGGGGGAGAAT
>JBOGJW010000167.1:0-1968 GCA_050745245.1 Terriglobia bacterium
GTGATCATCGTCGTGAGATAGAACAGTTGGTGAAGCTCTGCCGGAGCGCTCTTATCAATGTTGCCATATTCGGTGACGGCCCGCGCGCGCGCTCCCACCAGGCTCCATTCGAGCGGCAGGTTACGGGGATGCGGCATGGCCGTCGAGAGTTTGCCATATCCCCACTCCATCGTGACAATCGCATTGGTGAAGTTTTCGATTGCCATCACCGGACTGTTGCTGTCGTGGATCAGAAGGAGCCCGCCTGGCCCCACACGCTCGCGGGTCCACTCCATTAGCTCCAGATAATCGTCGATTGCCCAGTGGCCCGTGGGTGAAAACGCATAGGCGCCGAGGCCCTTCGCGCCGGAGACCCCGTTGGATTCTTTGCCGGCGTGCAAGGGGTTGTTGCAGTAGAGCGGCTGCATCCAATCGTAATAGACGCCGTCGAACGGATAGTGCTTCAGCACGCGATCGACGCAGAACTCCAGATACTTCAGCCAGCCGGATTTCAGGCACATGAGCGCGCCATAGTTGTAGTTTGGGCGCAGATTGCCCTGGTCGTCGGGCTTGCACCCCCATTCCTCTCCGTGCTCTTTGAAGGCCTGCGTCACCTGATTCAGTTCCTCGTCGGAGAAATACGGAACCGTCTTGATGCCGTACTTATGGCAGTCTTCGATCACTCCCGCCATCTTTTTCATCTGCTCCGGAGGATAAGGCGGCCAGCTTCCATCGTGCCAGTAAAGACCATCATGATGCGAGTCGCCGTCGTTGTGTAACGTCATGGTTACCACGCCCTCCTCGGCGTTGCGGCGGACCTGGTCTTCGGAGACCCATGCGCCGCCATTCGCGCCGTACGAGCGCTCAAACCAGGGGTTTTGCGCGTGCCCTTCGAGGATCGGCATTCCGATGTAGTAGTCGAACGCGTATGAGCCGGCGGCGGTGAGATAGCCGCCGCGGTCCAGGTTGTATCCGGGCGAGAGCGAAAGCGCGTCGATTGAAAGCTCGACCGCGGATGGATCAACTCCCGGCTGGATCAGGCAGCGGCCCGTACCAGGCTCGCCGGATACCTGGTAGCTCCACTGGGCGAGGTCATCGGAGGCGAACCACTCGACGCCCTCAACGCCGGGGTTGGCCCATATCAGGTGGCATGGAATATAGCGCGTCTCGAATTGCGCGTTGAATCCCGCGCCGGGGTGTACCTCACCCCAGAAGCTGTGCGGCGCGCCAAAGCCGCTCGACGGGAACACCTCAAATGGGTTCGGTCTGTAGCCGTAATGGGTAAGCGAAGGATCGAGCGCCGTCGAAATAACCGAGAGGTTACGGATCTCGATCCCAGCGCCCGGGAAATGAAATTCCCTGTGCACCTTGATGTATCCCCAGCGATAAGTGTAGGCGGTGCGGACCGTGATGCCCGAATCCTGACCGTCGGGATTCAGGAGGCGCGCTTCCGTGGAAACGGTGTCCCACCGGCCAGCCTTCCCGGTGGAGACAGACGGCGACGAATCAGCGGTGTCCGTAACCAGCTCGCGCTTTAACTGCGCCGGAGTGACCTGGCCGCGCTCTTTCGCAAGCCTCAGCCGCGCCGAGGCGGCCACGGGCCGCACCAGCAGATTCCTTACCGCGCCATGCGTATAGCGGATCGACCCCAGCGCTCCGCCGCGCTCGAGATCGTGCTCAACCGTATAGTAGCGCGTGGACAGGCGCAGCTTTCCTGCGCCGCGCTCGACGGAATAAGACTGCGGCCACCAGCCGCGTTCCGTGTCCGGCGAATTCGTTGCGGTCGCGGGAAGCGCTTTCTCAGCCGCGTGCTCGGGCGCGCCGAGCAATCCGATTCCGCCCACCGCCGCGAGCCCGGCTTCCAGAAATTCGCGGCGGCCTACCTCGTGCCATTTGGACATTGCTCCTCCATTTTTTAGCGACGGTTTGATCGTTTTCAGGGCCTGGATCATGCACAATAAGCCACGAGAGCGGAATTTGCAAGAACAG
>JBOGJW010000168.1:0-8930 GCA_050745245.1 Terriglobia bacterium
CGAGGCGGGAGCGCTTACGCTCCGCGATGCGCTACTGCTAGTGCGCAAACGGGGTGAGTACATGCAGCAGGCGGTTCCGGTGGGCGAGGGAGCGATGGCGGCCCTTTTGGGCGGAGCACAGGCTGCCGCCGAGGCGGTCTGTCGCGAAGCCGCGCAAGGTGAAATCTGCTCGCCTGCCAACCTGAACTCGCCCGGCCAAGTGGTGATTGCCGGGCACGCGGCGGCGGTGCGGCGTGCAGTTGAGCTCGCGCCGAGGCATGGGATTAGACGGGCCGTGGTGCTGAACGTAAGCGCGCCCTTTCATTGCTCCCTGATGCAGCCGGCGGCGGAAAAGCTGGCGCGCGATCTGGATGCCACCGAGATCAGCGCGGCGGCGGTCCCGCTGGTCAACAACGTGGATGCCGCGGCGGTGCAGCGAGCGGAGGCGATCCGGGACGGGCTGAAGCGCCAGGTTACTGCGTCGGTGCGATGGGAAGAATCGATACGGACCCTGCTGGCCAGCCAAGTGGATTTATTCATCGAGGCGGGGCCCGGCACGGTTCTTTCAGGGCTGATGCGCCAGATCGACCGCGGCGCCCGCTGCCTGCCAGCCGGCGACAAGAGATCGTTGGAGGAAGCACTCGTGGCCTGCGCCGGGCGCTGCTGAAAAAATGGGCACGCCGTCTTTAGAAGGTAAAGTCGCGCTGATCACCGGCGCTTCGCAAGGAATTGGCCGGGCGTGCGGGCTGGTGTTCGCGGAAGCCGGGGCGCGGGTGGCCCTGGGCGCACGGAACGTCGAGAAGCTCGGAGAAGCCGCCGCCGAGATCGAGGCCGCAGGAGGGAAAGCGCTCGCGGTGCGCCTGGACGTGGCCGAGGCGGGCGCCGCGAAAAGCGCCGTGGAGCAGGCGGTGCAAACTTGGGGGAGAATTGATATTCTGGTGAACAATGCCGGCATCACCCGCGACAATCTGCTGATGCGGATGCGGCCGGAGGACTGGGAGCTGGTGCTCAAGACAAATCTCGACGGCGCCTATCACTGCATCCGGGCGGTCTTGCCTCACATGGTGCGGCAGCGGTATGGGAGGATCATCAACATCGCTTCGGTGGTCGCCCAAGCGGGAAACGCGGGCCAGGCGAATTACATCGCATCGAAAGCGGGCCTGATCGGGCTGACGAAAGCTGTGGCGGCGGAGGTGGCCAGTCGCAGCATCACCGTGAACGCGGTCTCGCCCGGCTTCGTCGACACCGCGATGACGCAGAAATTGCCGGACGAAGTAAAGCAGAAGATTCTGGGCATGATTCCGCTGGGCCGGGTTGGAACCGACCGGGAGATCGCCTGCGCCGTCCGGTTCCTGGCTTCGGATGAGGCGGCCTATATCACTGGCCACTGCCTGAACGTCAATGGCGGAATGTACATGGCGTAAATCGTCAGGTGAAATTCGCCAGAATCCGCCGCCATCGAATGCCGGTTCGTTGAGCCGGTAGCGGCGGCGTCACTTGTTTCAGACGAAGGCTCACTGCTAGAATGACTGACCATTTAATCCGAGGAGGAAGGTGCTGATGGCTTCCATCGAAGAAAAGGTCAAACAGCTCATTGTGGAACAGCTTGGTGTGGATGAAGCGGAGGTGACGCCGGCGGCGAACTTTATTGACGACCTGGGGGCGGACTCGCTGGACATTGTCGAGCTCGTGATGACGTTTGAGGAGTCCTTCGAAATCGAAATTCCTGACGAGGACGCGGAAAAAATCCGCACCGTGAAGGATTCGGTGGACTACATCCAGGCCCATGTGAAGTCTTCGCCGAACTGACCCGGAAGCCAAGGAGCAGAAACCATTCGTGTCAAGAAGAGTCGTTATCACAGGCGTGGGTCTGGTCAGCCCGGTGGGCGTGGGTACGGAGCAAACGTGGCGGAACATTTTGGCGGGCGTAAGCGGCGTGGCGCCCATTACGCGGTTTGACACAGCCGGGTTTTCCGCGACCATCGCCGCCGAGGTAAAGGGCTTCGATCCGCTTCAGTTCATCGAAAAGAAGGAACTGAAGAAGATGGGCCTGTTCATTCAGTTCGCCATGGCGGCGGCGCAATTCGCCATGGAGCACTCTGGTCTGAAAATTACCCCGGAGCTCGCCGTGCGTACGGGCGTCTACATCGGGTCCGGCATCGGCGGGTTTGACGTCATCTAACGCGAGCACACGGCGCTGATGCAGGGCGGCCCGCGGCGCATTTCACCTTTCTTTATTCCCGCCAGCATCGTGAACCTGGCCGCCGGCTTCGTCTCGATTCGTTGGGGGGCCAAAGGTCCGAATTCAGCTACCTGCACGGCGTGCTCTTCGAGCGCGCACTCGGTGGGGGACTCTTACAGGATTATTGCTCGCTCGGATGCCGACGTTATGATCTGCGGCGGAGCGGAAGCGGCCATCACACCGATGGGCGTGGGCGGATTCGCCGCGATGCGCGCGCTTTCCACGCGCAATGACGAGCCGGAGCGCGCCAGCAGGCCATTCGACCGGGATCGCGATGGTTTTGTTATCGGCGAGGGCGCTGGAATCCTGGTCCTCGAGGAGCTGGGGTTCGCGCTGAAGCGCGGAGCGCCGATTCTGGCGGAGGTGGCGGGCTACGGGATGTCCGCCGACGCGTTCCACATCACGCAGCCATCCGAGGATGCGGAGGGCGCAAGCCGCGTAATGCGGAATGCCTTGGAAGACGCGAAGGTGGACGCCGGCGAGGTCGGTTACATCAACGCGCACGGCACCTCGACTCCCTATAACGACCGCCTCGAGACGCTCGCCATCAAGAAGGTTTTCCACGAGCACGCTAAGAAACTTGCCGTGAGCTCTACCAAGTCCATGACCGGCCATCTTCTTGGCGGCGCGGGCGGGCTGGAGGCAGGGCTGACGTCGCTCGCGCTCCGCGATCAGATACTGCCACCGACCATCAATTACGAGCATCCCGACCCGGACTGCGACCTCGACTACGTGCCTAACAAATCCCGGCAGTCTTCGGTTGAATACGCGCTTTCGAACTCCTTTGGGTTCGGCGGCACCAACGCCGCGCTGTTGTTTAAGCGCTACGTCTTATGAGAATTGCCGTCTGCTTGAAGCAGGTGCCCGCGAGCGGCTCATTCCTGCGGGTGAACGAGGCTGGCACCTGGATTCGTGATTCCGAAATCAGCTTCGAAGTGAACGAGCCGGACATCTACGCGCTCGAAGAGGCCTTGCGCCTGAAGGAGACGCTTGGGGAGCCGGGAAGCGAAGTGCTGGTCTGCACGCTGGGCCCGGCTCGAGCGCAGCAGGCGATCAAAGAGGCCCTGGCCAAAGGAGCAGACCGGGCGCTGCACTTCGATGACCCGGCCTTCACGGGATTGGACGCTTACGGCACGGCTCGCCTCCTCGCCGCTGCGCTTCTCCGCGAAAAACCCGATGTGGTGATGACGGGCCTGCAATCCGACGACTTGGGATTCGGCCAGACCGGGGTGATCCTGGCGGAGCTGCTCGGGTTTCCCCATGCAACCATCATCATGGAAATACAGGCCAGTGGCCGCACGCTCAAAGTAAAGCGCGAGCTCGAGGCCGGATGGTTTCAGTGGATTGATCTGCCGATGCCTGCCGTCTTAACGATCCAGTCGGGCATCAACAGGCCGCGATACGCCACGCTGAAGGGCATCATGGCCGCCAAATCCAAGCCCCTGCAGAAGGTCAAGCTTGCAGACCTGGGCCTGAGCGCGGCTGAAATTACGCCCAAGCAGAAGGTCGTGCGAATCTACGCACCGCAAAAGCGAAGCGCGGCCGAGTTTCTGGAGGGCAGCCCCGTCGAAGTCGCAAAGCGCCTTGTAGACAAGCTCCGAAACGAAGCGCGCGTGCTCTAGAGGCGGTGTCCTCACCGCCGGCTTTTATTTTTCGATCATAGCCGTGATGGGGACCCGCCGCTGCAGCCGCACACCTAAAAATGACCGAATCCAGCTCCAAGCGCGAAGTCCTCATCGTCGCAGAGCACCAGGCGGGCAAAATCGTCCGCGCAACGTGGGAGGCCGCGGCGGCAGGGCAGCATCTCGCGAAGGAGCGCGCGGGAAGCCTTGCGTTGGCGGTCCTTGGCCCGCCGGAAGGGGAGCTGGCCTCGCAGCTCGCTAGCGTGAAGGCGGCCGAGGTGATCTCGCTTGAGTCGCCGCTCCTCCGGGAGTACACGGCGGACGGTTACACGGCGGCGCTCCTGGATCTGATCCGCAGCCGCCGTCCGGCCTGCGTGGTATTCGGGCACACATATCAAACGCGCGACTATGCGCCCAAGCTGGCCGCGGCGCTCGGCTGCGGGCTCGTAAGCGATTGCCTGGGTTATCGCATCGAAGGCGAAAAGCTGGTCCTCATCCGGCAGGTTTTCCAGGGGAAGTTCAACGCGGACGTGGAGCCCGATGGCGATCCGCCGTACCTGCTCTCTTTCCAAGCAGGCGCGTTTCGTGAGGATGCGGTTGAACGTGTCGCTTCGACTGTGAAGCGCTTCCCGGTCGAGCTGACTGCGGATCGCATCAGGACGGCGCCCGGCCCGCGCTTCCGCGAAGCAAAGCAGTCGGTGGACTTGTCTCAGGCGGAAATAATTGTCGCGGCCGGGCGCGGGATTAAGGGACCGGAAAACCTGGAGCTTGTCCGCAAGCTTGCCGAGGCGCTGGGCGGCGAAGTGGGGGCGTCGCGGCCGGTCTGCGACAGCGCCTGGCTACCCATGGACCGGCAGATCGGCAGTTCCGGCCAGACCGTCTCCCCCAGGCTTTATGTGGCGGTGGGCGTCTCCGGCGCGATTCAGCACCAGGTGGGGATGAAAGGCTCGCGGACTGTTGTGGCCATTAACAAGGACCGCGAAGCGCCCATCTTTGAAATCGCATCTTATGGAATAGTGGGTGACCTTTTCGAGATCGTTCCGGCCATTACTGAGGCAGTCAGAAAGGCGCGGGCCGAGTAATTAGGGCGCTTAAACCTGCCAGACCACGTAGCGGCGATTTTAGATCGCCATTAATGCAGCTCCCGATGGCAGGATGGCGGCATAAAGCCGCCGCTACACATTTCAGCGACCTGGTAAGGAGGAACGGGTGATCTGCCCTATCTGCCAAACGCGGAAGCCCAAGCGGTTTTGCCCCGCAAAATTCGAGCAGATTTGCTCGGTGTGCTGCGGCGAGCAGCGCGAAGTCACGATCGATTGCCCCTCCGACTGCCCGCACCTGGTCGCGAGCCGCGAGTACGATGAGGAGCGGCGGTCCATCGAATGGGGCAAATTGCCCTTCCCGGATCAGAACATCCCTTTCTCCGTCTTGGAGCTTCACCAGGAGCTGTTTTATCAGCTTGCCTTCATCATTGCGGAATGCGCGACCGAAAATCCGTCTCTGGTGGATTCGGATATACACATTGTGCTGAAAGCGTTAGCAGAAACTTGGCAGACCTTGGCGAAGGGCCTGATCTTCGAAAACCCGCCCACGCAGCCCATTCTGCGCGAGCTGTATGACAGGCTCAAGCGCGCGTGCAAAGAGTACCGACGGCGAGAGGATTCAGGGCTTGTCGCCGCGGTAAGCATGCGCGACTCGGAGACGCGCGACCTGCTGATCCTGTTCGCGCAGACTGCCGCAATGCACTCAAACGACCGGCCCAAGGGCCGCGCCTTCCTGGATTTCAGCCGGTCCCAATTCGAGCCGGGGACGTTTGCCCAGCCAGCAGCAAGCCGGATCCTCGTGACCGGATCGTAACTTTTCCGCTGGGAGTGCGGTCATCGTGGCCGCAATGCGGGCCGGAAACCCGCGCTCTCGCTTCAGACAATGAAACCGGCCGACGAAGTTCGCACCCACGCCGACATCCTCAAGATCATCGGCGACTACGTTAAGCTGCGAAAGAGCGGGTCTTACTTCAAGGCCCTCTGCCCATTCCATCAGGAAAAGACGCCTTCCTTTTCGGTTCACCCCGTGAAGCAGATTTTCCACTGCTTCGGCTGCGGGGCATCGGGCGATGTTTTCAAGTTCGTCATGCTGATTGAGAACGTCACCTTCCCGGAGGCGCTTGAGCGGGTGGCTGAAAAGGCGGGCGTGCCGGTCCCGCGTGCCTGGAAAAGCGGCGGCGAGGATCGGAATGCGCAGCAGCGCGCCGCGCTTTACAAGATGAACGAAACCGCGGCGCGGTTCTTCGCCGCGCAGTTGGGCGCCACTGCGGAAGGCCGCGCCGCGCGCGCCTATCTCACCGACCGGGAAGTTTCGGATGAGGCGATCGCCCGCTTTCGGCTGGGATATGCGCCCGCGGGCGGAGGCGACATCGCGCGGCGTCTTGCGGAAGAGGGCTTCGGGCCCGAGTTGGTCGAGGTCAGCGGCTTGACGGTACCCGGCCGTGAGCCGGGCGAGCGGCCCGGCGGACGCTTCCGAAGGCGGGTGATGTTTCCGCTTGTCAGCGAGAGCGGCAAGACCGCCGGGTTCGCGGGCCGCGCACTGACGGACGAGCCTCCCAAGTACCTGAACTCGCCGGAAACGCCCGTCTACACCAAAAGCCGGCTGCTCTATCACCTCCACGCCGCCGGGCCAGCCATTCGCAAGCTTGACTCCGCCGTCCTGGTCGAGGGCTACATGGACTGCATCGCGCTCGCCTCGAACGGCGTCGAAAACGTAGTGGCGTCATGCGGCACGAGCCTGACAGAACCCCAGGTTCGCCTCCTCGGGCGATACGCGCGCCGCATCGTAGTTAACTACGACCCGGACCCGGCGGGCATGGCCGCTACGGAGCGCTCACTGGAGTTGCTGCTGGAGGAGGGATTCGAAGTCCGAGTACTCATCCTGCCCGGCGGTCTCGATCCGGACTCCTTCGTGCGAAAAAATGGCGGAACGGCGTATCTGGAGCGGCTGCAGAAAGCAGTGCCTTACCTGGACTATTTGACGGAGCGGGCAGCGGCAGCGCACAATGTGCAGACCCCGGAGGGCAAGGTGCGCGCCATCAACGCCGTGCTCCCGCACCTCGCGAAAGTGCCAAGCCCGCTTTTGCGGGACGAGCTGGCGGGTCGCCTCGCAGCCCGGCTGAGGGTCGACGAAAAGGTGCTAAATGGCGAGCTGCGGCGGGCCGCGCAGACAGGGGCTCGCGAGCTTAAGGCTGTTGCGCAGCCGCACTCGCCGTCGCTCCAGGCGAGCCTGGCCGAGAAGGAACTGCTCCGCGCGTGCCTGGCCAGTCCCGAGATCGCGGCCGAGGTTTTACCGCCACTAATTGACGAGGGATGCTGTGAGGGGCTGGCTACGGCTCAGTTGTTGGGAAAGGCTGCTGCAGAGCTGCGGGATATGGGAACGCTGGAATTGTCCCGCCTCGAGGAGCTCCTTTCGGCGGAGGAGTACCGGTATCTGGTGGGTGTGCACTTTTCAGATGAGGAGCCGCCCGACCGCGACAGCGTCAGCCGCGCCGCCTCCGCCCTGAGACGCCGGAAGCTGGAGCGGGAGCGGGCGGCTCTTCAAGCCGCGATCGAGCGCGCCGAGCGCGAGCAGAACGTCGAGGAGCTTGCCCGGCTGATGAGGGCCAAGATCCAACTGATCAAGGGCCTGAATCCGCCAGGCGGGTGCGAAAAATCTCTTTCTAGCACCTAACCTAACGCTGTATGATTACATCATAATAGTGTAGGATAGCCCCCGAGCCGGCCGTCGATCTGGGCATGTGCCGAATTACGCGCTCTCACAGAAACGCGACAACCCGAGGTTAAGCGCGGGGCGCTCCCTGCTGGAGGTCAAGACTTGGTTTTTGAGGATAAATTTGACACGGTAAGCAAGCTGATCCATATGGGGAAGGAAAAGGGTTACCTCCTTTACGATGAAGTTAATGAACTGCTTCCTGCCGATGTGCACTCGGCCGAAGAGTTGGAAGACGTTTTGTCGATGTTTGACAATGCGGGAATTGAGGTCCTGGAATCGCCCCGCACCAAGCTGAAGGATGACGAAACCAAGCTTGATGAGACCGGGGAAGAGGGCGATCTCGATCTCACTCCGGGCGGCCTGGATAAGACCAACGACCCGGTCCGCATGTACCTTCGCGAGATGGGGACGGTGCCGCTCCTCACGCGCGAGGGCGAGGTGGAGATTGCCCGCCGGATCGAGCGCGGACAAGTGAGCGTCTTGAAGGTTCTCGCCCGCTCGCCCGTGGTGGTCCACGAGGTGATCGCGCTTCGAAAAGAGCTGGCCGAAGGGCGCCGGCACATCAAAGAAGTCGTCGTTTTCAACGACGAAGAGCTGACGGAGGAAAAAGTTCAGGACCGCCAGCGCGACCTGATCGCGACGCTCAACGAAGCAGAGCGCTTGCGCAAGCGGCTGGCGACTCTCCGAGCAAAGCGCGACTCAATTGGCCGCAGCCGCCACCCGGCAGACTACCAGCGGTACAACATGGCCGTGGCGCGGCACCGCATCCTCATCGCCAAACTGATCCGCTCCGCGGGGTTTACCCATGCCGAGAACCGGCGGCTCATCGGCAACGTTCACGAAACGGCTGGCGAGTTCCGGCAGTGCGAGCGGGAAATCAATCGTTCGGAGAGGAAGCTCGAGGCCAGCCGCAACGGAAGCAAAGACCTCCGGAAAGAGCTTCGGACCGCCAAGTCCGTTCTGGCCGAGCTTGAGGAGCGTCACGAGGTTACGGCAGCCGAGATCAAAAAGACCCTGCAGACCATCATTACCGGCGAGCAGGAGGCCGAAGCTGCGAAGCGCGAGCTGATCGAAGCCAATCTCCGGCTGGTGGTCTCCATCGCCAAGAAATACCCCAACCGCGGGCTTCAGTTCCTCGACCTGATCCAAGAGGGTAACATCGGCCTGATGAAAGCCGTCGACAAGTTCGAATACCGGCGCGGATATAAATTCTCCACTTACGCAACCTGGTGGATCCGCCAGGCAATCACGCGCGCCATCGCGGACCAGGCGCGCACCATCCGCATCCCGGTTCACATGATTGAGACCATTAACAAGCTGATTCGCAC
>JBOGJW010000169.1:0-5857 GCA_050745245.1 Terriglobia bacterium
GCCCCAAGCAGCTTGTGAGCGTGGCGGCTTCGCTGATCCCGTTCCTTGAGAACGACGAGGCGACCCGCGCCCTGAGGGGCTCGAACATGCCGCGCCAGTCTGTGCCGCTGCTGCGCGCCCAGGCGCCCCTGGTGGGCACCGGAATGGAAGAAGTGACGGCGCGCGATTCGGGCGCCGTGGTGCTCTGCAAGCGCGACGGCGTGGTGGACGGAGTGGACAGCGAGCGCATTATCGTGCGCGTGGAAGGGAGCGGGCACAGCGCTCACCTCTCGCGCGAAGTGGGCGCGGACATCTATCAGCTCATCAAGTTCAGGCGGTCCAACCAGAATACCTGCATTAATCAGAAGCCGGTGGTCCAGAAGGGGCAGCGCGTGAAGGCGGGCGCCGTGCTCGCCGACGGCCCTTGCACCGAGGGCGGTGAGCTGGCCCTGGGGCGCAACGTTCTGGTGGCGTTCATGCCCTGGCGCGGTTACAACTACGAAGACGCGATCCTGGTGAGCGAGCGCCTGGTCAAGGAGGATTCTTACACCTCGATTCATATCGAGGAGTTCGAAATCGAGGCCAGGGATACGAAGCTGGGGCCGGAGGAGGTCACGCGCGATATTCCCAACGTTGCCGAATCGCTGCTGAAGGACCTCGACGAGAGCGGTGTAATTCGGACCGGGGCCTACGTAAAGCCGGGCGACATCCTTGTGGGCAAGGTCACGCCGAAGGGCGAGACTCAGTTGACGCCGGAGGAGAAGCTGCTGCGGGCAATCTTCGGTGAAAAGGCCGGCGAAGTCCGCGACGCGTCGCTCGCCTGCCCGCCCGGAATCGAAGGCATTGTCGTGGACGTGAAGATCTTCTCGCGCAAGGGCGCCGAGAAGGACGAGAGGGCCAAGTCGATTGAAGGCGGCGAGACGGAGCGGCTCGAAAAGAACTTAAGCGATGAGATCCGCATTCTCAACACCGAGCGCGTAGAGCGGCTGTTCGCGCTGCTCGGGGGCGAGAAGCTTCTGGCAGATCTTCACGACGAAAAGACGAACAAGCGTCTGCTCGCCAAGGGCGCCGAGCTGGACCGCGAAGCCCTGGCCCGCCTTTCAACGCGCAACCTCAAGCGCGTGCGGATCGCCAGGAAAGATCCGACGCTCTTCGAGCGGATGGACGAAATCGAGGAGATGACCTCGCGCCAGATCGATATTCTTCGCAAGATCACTGACGAAAAAATTTCAAAGCTGAAGAAAGGCGATGAGCTGCCGCCGGGCGTAATTAAGCTGGTGAAGGTTTACATCGCCATGAAACGCAAGCTTTCTGTGGGCGACAAGATGGCCGGCCGCCACGGGAACAAGGGAGTGATCGCGCGAATCCTGCCCGAGGAGGACATGCCGTACTTGCCGGACGGAACTCCGGTGGAGGTGGTGCTGAATCCGCTGGGGGTTCCGTCGCGCATGAACGTGGGCCAGATTCTGGAGACGCACCTGGGGTGGGCGGCCAAGGAGCTGGGCGCAAAAATCGGCAAGCTGCTGGAGCAGGAAGGCCGCGCCGAGCTGGCGCGAAAGGAGCTCAAGAGCATTCTGCGCACTGCTTCGCCGGCGCTCGGGGACATGAAGGATGAGGAGGTTCTGGAATTTGCCCGGACCTATCTCAACGGGGTTCCGTTCGCGACCCCGGTGTTTGACGGCGCCACCGAGAAGCAGATCAAGGAATACCTCGATAAGGCTGGCCTGCCGCACTCCGGCAAAGTTGACCTCTACGACGGCATGACTGGCGAGAAGTTCGATCAGCCGGTGACCGTCGGATACATCTATATGCTGAAGCTCTCGCACCTGGTTGACGACAAGATTCACGCGCGCTCCATCGGGCCGTATTCGCTGATCACTCAGCAACCGCTGGGCGGCAAAGCGCAATTCGGCGGCCAGCGCTTTGGCGAAATGGAGGTTTGGGCGCTCGAAGCGTATGGCGCGGCGCACATCCTGCAGGAGCTTCTTACGGCCAAATCGGACGACGTTTACGGTCGCGCCAAGATCTACGAGGCCATCGTCAAGGGAGAGGCCGCCATCGAGCCTGGAGTGCCCGAGTCGTTCAACGTGCTGGTGCGCGAGCTTCAGAGCCTGGGCCTTGACGTCGAGCTGATTAAGAAACCGCGCGAGCAGCGGGTTCTCGCGCCCGCGGAAGTGTAGGTGCGGCCGCGGTTCTGTGACCGCCCGTCTTTTCCCGCATTGCGTCAGAAGCATTCGGCGCTCGTAGAGCGCCGCTACAGATGCCGGCGTTACACGGTGTGCATTTTCATAGATAACTCCTTTTCGGGAGGCGCAAATTGTTTCGCAGCAGCCCTTATGACCGAGTAAGTCTGATTGGCGAATTTGACATGATCCGGCTGAGCCTGGCTTCGCCGGAAAAGATCCGATCCTGGTCCCATGGCGAGGTCACCAAGCCGGAGACGATCAACTACCGCACGTTCAAGCCGGAGCGCGACGGCCTTTTCTGCGCGCGTATTTTCGGCCCGGTGACCGACTGGGAGTGTCTTTGCGGCAAGTACAAGCGCATGAAGCACCGGGGCGTGATCTGCGATAAGTGCGGCGTGGAAGTGACGCTTTCCAAGGTGCGCCGCGAGCGGCTCGGGCACATTGAGCTCGCCTCGCCGTGCTCGCACGTGTGGTTTTTCAAGGGACTGCCCAGCCGCATCGGGCACCTTCTCGACATTTCCCTGCGCGATCTGGAGCGCATCCTCTATTTCGAAACTTACGTCGTCATCGATCCGGGCGAGGCTCCCGTGAAGGAACGGGAAGTGCTCACCGAAGACCGCTACCGCGAGCTCCAGCAGGAATTCGCCGGCCGGTTTCGCGCCGCCATGGGCGCCGAAGCGATTAAGGAGCTTCTGAAGCGCGCCGATATCGATGCGCTGGCGGTAGAGATGCGCGAGAAGATGCGCACGGATCCCTCGCAGCAGAAGCGCGTGAAGTACGCCAAGCGGCTGAAGGTGGTGGAGGCGTTCCGGAAGTCCGGCAACAAGCCGGAGTGGATGATTATGGACGTGATCCCGGTGATTCCTCCCGAGCTGCGTCCGCTGGTGCCCCTCGACGGCGGCCGCTTCGCCACCTCGGACCTGAACGACCTTTACCGGCGCGTGATTAACCGCAATAACCGCCTGAAGAAGCTGATGGAGCTTCGCGCCCCCGACGTGATCATTCGCAATGAGAAGCGCATGCTTCAGGAAGCCGTGGACGCTCTGTTCGATAACGGGCGGCGCGGGCGCGTGCTGCGCGGCACCAACAATCGGCCGCTGAAGTCGCTGTCGGACACGCTCAAGGGCAAGCAAGGGCGCTTCCGCCAGAACCTGCTTGGGAAGCGCGTGGATTACTCCGGGCGCTCGGTGATTGTTGTCGGTCCGGAGCTGAAACTGCATCAGTGCGGGCTGCCGAAGAAGATGGCGCTCGAGCTGTTCAAGCCTTTCATCTATCACCGGCTGGAGCAGACGGGGCAGTGCGCCACGATCAAAGCGGCCAAGGAGATGGTTGAGCGGCAGGAGCCGGTGGTCTGGGACATCCTCGAAGAGGTGATCCGCGATCATCCGGTGCTGCTGAACCGCGCGCCCACGCTTCACAGGCTGGGAATTCAGGCGTTTGAACCGGTGCTGGTGGAAGGCAAGGCCATCAAAATCCACCCGCTGGTTTGCACCGCGTTTAACGCGGACTTCGACGGCGATCAGATGGCCGTTCACATCCCGCTCTCGCCCGAGGCGCAGACCGAGGCTTCGCTGCTGATGCTGGCGTCGCGGAACATTCTCTCGCCCGCCAACGGGCAGCCGCTGGCCGTGCCCACTCAGGACGTTGTGCTTGGCATCTATTACCTCACCAAGGACCGGAAGGGCGCTAAAGGCGAGGGCCTGGCGTTTGGAAACCCGGACGACGCGCTTCTGGCTCTCGAGGCGGGAAAGGTTGAAACCCTCAGCCGCATCCGCCTGCGCTACACGGGCAGGGTGATTGAGCTCGAGAACGCCTACGACGATCAGGACGTGCTCCACACCGAGCCGATCACGGTGAAGAACCAGTTCATCGAGACCACGCCCGGGCGCATCATCCTGAACGATCACCTGCCCAAGGGGATGCCCTTCGTTAACGGATTGCTTCGCAAGAAGGGGTTGGGCGCGCTCGTGAACTACTGCTATCTGCGCTTCGGCCTCGAGACCACGGTGCAGATGCTCGACGAAGTGAAGGACCTCGGCTTCCTGTACGCGACCAAGGCCGGAATCTCGATCGGCATTGATGATCTCGTGGTGCCTTCAAGCAAACCCGGGCTGGTGGATGCCGCGGAGAAGGAAGTGATCGAAGTCGAAAAGCAATACCAGGACGGCGCCATCACCCACGGCGAGCGCTACAACAAAGTGATCGCCATCTGGTCGAACGTGACCGACCGCGTGGCCGATGAAATGTTCCAGACGCTGGAGAAGCAGGACCGCTCCGGCGAAATGAATCCGATCTTCATCATGGCCAACTCCGGGGCGCGCGGCTCCAAGCAGCAGATTCGCCAGCTTTCCGGAATGCGCGGCCTGATGGCCAAGCCTTCCGGCGAGATCATCGAGACGCCCATCACGGCGAACTTCCGCGAGGGCCTCAACGTGCTGCAATACTTCATCTCCACGCACGGCGCCCGAAAAGGTCTGGCGGATACAGCGCTGAAGACGGCCGATTCCGGCTACCTCACGCGCCGGCTGGTGGACGTGGCGCAGGACGTGATCATTTCGGAGTTCGACTGCGGGACCGTCGACGGCATTTTCGTGGAGCCGATTGTTGAAGCAGGCGAAGTGGTTGAGCCGCTGCGCGACCGCATCGTGGGCCGCGTTTCTCTCGAGCAGATTAAGGACTACGAGGGCAACGTCATTGTAGACGTCAACCAGGAGATCAACGAGGACCTGGCGGCGGCCATTCAGGCTGCCGGAATCGAGCGAGTCAAGATTCGCTCGGTTCTGACGTGCGAGTCCAGGCGCGGCGTTTGTGTGCGCTGCTATGGGCGCAACCTGGCTTCCGGCAAGCTGGCCGAGATCGGCGAGGCGGTGGGTGTGATTGCCGCCCAGTCGATCGGCGAGCCGGGCACGCAGCTCACCATGCGCACATTCCATATCGGCGGCGCGGCCAGCCGCGTGAGCGAGCAGTCGGCGCTCGAGGTCCGCAACAACGGGTTCCTGCGCTATGTGGGCCTCCAGGTGGTGAAGAACCGCGACGGGCATTTTGTGGTGATGAACCGCAACGGCGCCCTGGCGATTGTCGATGAGAAGGGACGCGAGCGTGAGCGGCACTCGGTCGTCTACGGCGCCAAGATCAAGGTTCCCGATGGCGCGCCGGTGAAGCTTGGGGATGTGATCGTAGAATGGGACCCGTACACCTTCTCGATTCTTACCGAGGTGCCCGGCACCGTCCAATTCAAGGATCTCGAGCAGGGGCTTACCTTGCGCGAAGAGGTCGATGAGGTCACGGGCCTTTCGCGCTGGGTTGTAACCGACTCGCCAGATGAGAAGCTGCAGCCGCAACTGGTGATCCGGAGCGAAAAGAAGGGCGCCAAGAAGTATCTGCTGCCCTCTCGCGCTCACCTGATGGTGCAGGAGGGCGACGAGGTCAGCTCCGGCGACGTGCTGGCGAAGATTCCGCGCGAGACCACCAAGACCAAGGACATCACCGGCGGCTTGCCGCGTGTCGTTGAGCTTTTTGAGGCACGGCGCCCGCACGAGACGGCCGTAATCTCGGAAGTCGATGGCTTGGTGCGCTACGGGGAGATCGCCAAGGGGCAGCGCAAGATCATGGTGGTGCCTGCCAAGGGTGAGCCCAAAGAGTATCTGCTTCCGCGGGGCGTGCACGTCTCCGTTCAGGAAGGCGAGCACGTC
>JBOGJW010000170.1:0-2049 GCA_050745245.1 Terriglobia bacterium
CAGGAGGGGAGAGTGCCGATGCCGTCAACTCTGCGTGGCGCTGCTGCCTGCGTCCTCCTGCTGCTGGCTGTGGGCTTGCCGCTGTTCGGGCAGGCAGTGAAGCCGGTCAAGGTCCTGGTGATTGCCGATCTCGAAGGCGTGGACGGCGTCTTCAATTTCGACCTGCAGTGCATCCCCTTCAAAAGCCCCCTCTATCCGGAATCCCGCAAGGCGCTCACCAATGAGGTGAAGGCCGCCGTCGAAGGGATCGAAGACGGCGCGAATCACCGCGCGCGCGTTGTCGTGTATGACAACCACTACGGCGGGCACAACCTCTCCTCGCTGGACATGCCGAGCGGCGTGAAGCTCCTTTCGGGCTCTCCGGTTTCCCCCACGCTTGGGCTCGATGCGTCCTATAGCGCGATCATGTTCGTCGGGTTGCACTCCATGGCGGGTACAAAGGACGGCGTGCTACCGCACTCATTTACCTGGAATATCCAGAACATCTGGGTGAACGGCACGAAGGCAGGAGAGATCGGCTCGCGAGTAATGCTCGGCGGCGAGCTCGGCATCCCTGCCGTGATGCTGGCGGGCGACGCCGCGGCCTGCCGCGAGTATCTTGCGCTTGTGCCGCAGGGCGAGTGCGCGCAGGTCAAAACCGGCGAGAGCCATACGGGCGGTTACTCACTCACCGATGCTGATGCGTGCGCGCTGATTAAGGCGAAGGCGGAAGACGCCATCACACACCTGGCGGAGATCAAGCCTTACGCCATGCATGGCCCAGCCGAGGTGAAGGCTGAGTTCACCAATGAAGCGAATCCCAGCTTTCCCGCCGGACCGGGCGTAGAGCAGACTGACGGCCGCACCTGGGTTTTCCGCGGACCAGACTTCATCCACGCATGGCTCAAATTCCGGACATTTTGAAGGTGTTGGGTCGGTGTCATCCTGGGCAGCCAGCGAAAGACCTGCTTTGCTTTCAATCGATGTAATCGTACGCCACCAGCGTCATAAACTCGGTGAACTCGGCGCTGGTCGTCATCTCCTCGAACAGCTTCCCGGCAAGATCGAACTTCCCGGAGCCAAATCGCGCCGGCCCTAATCGCTCGCGAAGCCTCTCCAGCTCTTCCCGTATCGTGGCGCGGACAAGCTCCGGCGTGACGCGCCTGCCGTCCTTCATCGCCGCTGCGTGGCGCACCCACTGCCACACCTGGGCGCGCGAAATCTCCGCTGTCGCGGCATCCTCCATGAGGTTATAGATGGGCACGCACCCGCTGCCCCGCAGCCACGATTCGAGGTATTGAATGCCCACGTCGATATTCAGCCGCAGGCCCGCCTCAGTGATGTCGCCGGCCGGCGGCTCCAGCAAGTCGGCGGCGCTGATCGAGACCTCATCGCGCCGGACGCCAATCTGGTTGGGGCCTTTCATGACGGCGTCGAACACCTCCTTCGCGACGGGAACCAGGCCCGGGTGCGCCACCCAGGTGCCGTCGTGGCCCGCTTTCACCTCGCGCAGTTTATCCTGCCTCACTTTTTCGAGCGCCGCTTCGTTGGCCGCGGGGTCCGACTTGATGGGAATCTGCGCCGCCATGCCGCCCATGGCGTGAACGCCGCGGCGATGGCACGTTTTGATGAGCAGCGCGACGTAGGATTCAAGGAAGTGCCGGTCCATCGTGACCGTGGCGCGGTCCGGCAGCGTGAACTCGGCGCGCTCGCGAAACTTTTTGATGAAGCTGAAAATGTAATCCCACCTTCCGCAGTTCAATCCCGCCGAGTGCTCGCGCAGCTCGTACAGAATCTCATCCATCTCGAAGGCGGCCAGAATCGTCTCGATCAGCACCGTGGCCTTGATGGTCCCACGCGGCAGGCCGAGCGCATCCTGCGCCGCGACGAACACATCGTTCCAGAGCCGTGCCTCGAGGTGACTCTCGAGCTTCGGCAGATAGAAGTAGGGACCGGTGCCGCGCCGGGCGAGCGCCTCGTGGTTGTTGGCGAGAAACACGGCGAAATCGAACAGCGCGCCCGAGACCGCCTCGCCGTTGATGCGCACATGCTTCTCCGGCAGGTGCCAGC
>JBOGJW010000171.1:0-5105 GCA_050745245.1 Terriglobia bacterium
AGATGGGATTTACAATTCTATAAATCTCAACGTTTTCCCTAACTTTCCGCCGCCCGGAACTGGACTACCCGCTGGGAGTTGAATTTGACGATGCCTTAATGGTTGGCAACGGCTGGGTGACCGATGGCGGTTTGTTCCATGATCTCGAGACTTTGCAGTGCTTCGTAGAACGCCGGAAGGGCGGGGAAACCGGTATCCGCGCGGTGCAACACCTCCAAGGCGACGCTGTCTGGCGCGCCGCAGAACAGGGAAAGTGGTCCCGAGAGCTCCTGCACGCCGCCTTATCGCGGGCCGAAAAGCTCGGCCCCGGCCGTCCGGAGGACGCGAAGCAGCCGGTTGCCCTTTTGCTCGAATACAATGATGGCTTTCGGGCGGCAGTGGTGGCGCTGGGCGGTTTGGTGAATGAGTACCTGGTGGCTTTCCGAGTGAAGGGCCGGCCGGGGATTGACAGCACGCTGTGCTACGTACCGGCGCAAGACTCGAGCAACTTCAGCATGCTGGTGCACGGCATCGGCGAAATGTTCATGACGGGCCGAGCTCCGTACCCTGTCGAACGCACGCTCCTGACCACAGGCGCGCTCTCGTTTCTTATGGAGTCGGCCTACCGCGGCCACGTACGGATCGAGACGCCGGAGTTGCGCGTGACCTACACGGCGCCGGTGCACTCGTTTTATGCGCACGGAAGAGGGCCGTCATGCCTGGTGATCTGAGCGACTTGATCGGTCCCAACGCGGCTCCGGAAAAAGTAGCAGGCGGCTTCACTTCTGTGCGCGCGCCAGTGTTCAGCCGCTGCGGTTTCCTGTTGTTCTGCGACACCACACCGGGCCGGATCGTGAAATGGGAGGATCGATGGTTTGAAGGAAAAGGAAAGGTCAGCGTATTGCGGGAAAACAGCCGCGCTACGGGCCTGACTTTCGACCATGAAGGGCGGCTGCTGGCTTGCGAAAGAGATCGGGTCACGCGGACCGAGAAAAATCGCAAGATTACGGTGCTGGCGGACCACCTCGACACGCCGCAAGATCTGGTCTACGCCATTGATGGAAGCGTCTATTTTTCCGATGCGGGGCCGCAAGCTCGCGCGGTTTACCAAGTCACGCGTCATGGGCGAGTGCGGACTGTATCGTCCGATCCCAGCCAGCCTGATGGCGTGGCGCTGGCGCCAAATCAGCAAAAATTGTACGTCGCCGATATTCTGGGGCGCCAGATCTGGGTGTACAAGATCAACGGCGACGGCGCGCTGCGCGACGGCCGCGTATTCGCGCCGGCTCGCGCGCGCGGCCTGAAAACCGATGAAGGGGGAAACGTCTGGGCCGCCGAAGATCACGCCATTGCCATATACGACGCCGAAGGGAAGCGGCGGGGCGAGGTTCCCCTGCCTGAAGACCCGAGCAACTTCACCTGGGGCGATAACTTCCGCGACCTGTATGTGACGGCGGAAACCTCGATTTATAAGATTGAGACCAAGGTGAATGGCACGCGTACTTATTAGCCTCCTCGCTCTCCTGCTCCTCACTGTGCCGCTGCGCGCCCAGTTGGAGCCGGGATCACCTTCCGCCGCGGGCATATCCTCGGCGCAACTGGAACGAGCCTCGGACCTGGTTCGCGCGGAAGTCGAATCGGGGCGAATGGGAGCCGCCGCCTTGCTGGTGGCGCGCCGAGGCCACGTAGTGCTCCACAGAGGCTTCGGCCGCATCTCGCCGGCGCCTGATGCGCCGCGTGTGATGCCGGATTCAGTATTTCTGCTCGCCTCGATTACCAAGCCGGTGACCGCGTGCGCCTTGATGTTGCTGGTCGAGCGCGGACAGGTTTCGTTGAGCGATCCAGTCAGCCACTACTTGCCTGAATTCACCGGAGGCGAGCGCGATAAAGTCCTGGTGCGAGACTTGCTTAAACATACCTCCGGGCTGCCGGATATGCTGCCCGAAAACCTCAAGTTGCGACGCGCCCACGCGCCGCTGAGCGAATTTGTGCGGCACGTTATGACGACCGCACTGCTTTACCCTCCGGGTACACAGTTTCGCTATCAGAGCATGGGGTTCCTGCTGGCGGGAGAGATTGTGGAACGGGTCACCAGAACCCGCCTGCGTGATTTCGAGAAGATAGAACTCTTTGATCCGCTGGGCATGAAGGACAGCTCACTCGGTTTGGGCGGAAGGCGCCTCAGCGAATTAGTGATGTGCGCTCCGGCGCCGGGAGCGAACCCAGCCGAGGATGAGAGCTTCGGACCCAATAGCCTCTATTGGCGTAATATCGGATGCCCATGGGGCGGGATGCACAGCACTACCACCGATCTTGCCATCCTCCTGCAAACATTCTTGGATGGCGGCGCGTACGCAGGGAAGCGAGTATTCAGCCCCGCCACCGTCAGGGCAATGACGTCGGACCAGAACGTAGGGCTTCATGCTCCCTGGGGACTGGGTTGGGCGCTGAGCCGCTCGCGCGCGTGGAATGCCTTTGGGGATCTGGTCTCGGCAAAAGCCTTTGGGCACGCCGGCGCCACCGGTACGATGGTGTGGGCCGATCCTGAAACACAGGTCTTATGCGTGATTCTCACCAACCGCCCGTATTCGGTGGATGGCGGACGCTTCCTGCGGCTCGTGTCGAATGCAGTTGCCGCTTCGGTGCAGTAGATTCCTACGACCACAACTTTTGGAGAATTCAATGCTGACCCGCCGCCGTTTTCTTGGTTGCTCCGCGATGGCGCCTGCCATTCTGACGTCCCTCCCGCTCATGGATCTTGGCGTCGGTGCGGCGCGCGGCGCGCCCGCTCAGGTCTCCGCGCGCGCGCTAGAGATCCACAAACGCGCGCTTATTTTCGATGGCCATGTTCATGCTGGTGACCGCGAATTCTATCGCGGCGGCAGCATCGGGACCCGCAAAAGCAATGGGCAATGGGACTTGGCGCGGGCGCGGGAAGGCGGCGTAGGCGCTTTCTTCTATTCCGTCTTCATACCCGAGGAGTACTATCCGAGCCGGTTCGAGACCAAGCAGGCTCTGCGGCGTATCGACGCGGCCCTCCACCAGTTGGAGATGAATCGAGACCAAGTCGCGCTTGCGCTGAATGCGGATGACGTGGAACGGATTCGCGCCAAAGGAAAAATCGCTGCGGTGCTTGACATCGAGGGAAGCTACGATTTGGACGGGGATCTGGGTGTGCTACACGATCTCTACCGCCTGGGGCTGCGCTCGGCGCAGCTTTCGGCGCACAACTGGGACCAGCATTACGCCGATTCGTGCTGTTCGCCGCCGGCGGTGCACGGCCTGAACGCCCATGGGCGCGAAGTAGTCCACGAAATTAACCGCCTGGGCATGATGATTAACGTCTCGCACGCTTCCGACGAAGCGGCCTCGCAGGCCATCGACTCCAGCGCTGACCCGGTGATCGCAACGCACAATGGACTGCGCGACGTCGTCAAGATTCCGAGGAATATGGCTGACTGGTTGTTGAAGAAGATGGCGGCGCGAGGCGGGATGATCTGCTTTCGGACTGCGAATGAGTTCAGTAACCCGAAGGAATACGCTTATCGCACTGCGCACGAGCACAAGCCCTTCTGGGACACCTCCGGTATTCCCCGGCTGGTCGCGGGCAAGACGATTTACCAGGTGGATGATCTCGTGCGCTCACAATACCCAATGGTCGGTCTTCAGGTCCCGGAATCCTTGCGCATGACCCCGGGGGATTGGCTGGCGGTGGTCGAGCGAGCCGTCGGGATGGTCGGGGAGGACCACGTGGGCTTCGGCAGCGACTTTGATGGCGGCCCTACTCTGCTGCGCGGCATGCGCGACGTGCGTGATCTGCCCCTGGTCACCGAGGCGATGGTGCAGCGCGGGTATTCCCACGAGAGAATCAACAAATTCTGGGGTGGGAACCTGCTGCGCTGCTTCCGCCAGGTCACAAAAAAACAGGGCTAAGCAGAGCGGCTGGAGCATGCGGCCTGCCCCGCTCGCCGCGGAGTTTTACACGGTGTACGATGGTGCTGAATCTTCTTCAGGAGGTGCCATATGGCAGTCCAGGACATTATTCAGTCGATCGCCGAGAAGGCGCAGAGCAGTGCGCATGTGAAGACGGTCTACGGCGAGCCGGTCGTCAGCGGAAATAAGAGCGTGGTTCCGGTGGCCAAAGTCGCGTACGGCTTTGGCGGCGGCGGGGGAGTGCGCGGCAGAGCCGCCGAAGAGCGCGAGGGGAAAGATGAAGGCGGTGGGGGAGGAGGAGGCTGCAAGGTGATCCCGCTGGGCGTGGTGGAGATCACCGACGGTCAAACGCGTTATATTCCGTTCAGCCTGGCGCCCAAAGTGGCGGGCGGGCTTTTGGCGGGCCTGATCTTCGGATATTTGATGGGCAGGCGCCGCCGGAAGCATGAATCCTGAGTAATCACGGGGAGAGGAGCTGCCGGATTTTCCGATGAAACCAAAGCACATCTTTGTCACGGGCGGCGTGGTCAGCTCACTGGGTAAGGGGCTGGCCGCCGCCTCAATTGGAGCGCTGCTTGAATCACGCGGGCTCCGCGTTACACTTCTCAAGTTCGATCCCTACCTGAACGTCGATCCCGGCACGATGAGCCCGTTCCAGCACGGCGAGGTTTTCGTCACCGACGACGGCGCGGAGACTGACCTCGACCTCGGCCATTACGAGCGCTTCACCCACGCGCGGATGCGCCGGGAAAACAATTGCACCGCCGGGCGCATTTACGAGCAGATCATCGCCAGCGAGCGCCGAGGCGACTACTTGGGCAAGACCGTCCAGGTGATTCCGCACGTCACGAACCAGATCAAAGAGGCCATTCGCAAGGTTTCCGACGATGCCGATATTGTGATTGTTGAGATCGGCGGCACCGTCGGCGATATCGAGTCCCTTCCTTTCCTCGAAGCCATCCGGCAAATGCGCCAGGAGCGCGGGCGCGAGAACGCGATCTTCGTCCACCTGACGCTGGTGCCGTTTATCGGCGCGGCCGGCGAGCTCAAAACCAAGCCCACACAGCACTCGGTCCGCGAGCTGCGCGAGATCGGAATCCAGCCCGATATCCTACTTTGCCGCACGGACCGGTATCTTTCCCCCGACCTCAAGGCAAAGATCGCGCTTTTCTGTAACGTGCCCGAGGAAGCGG
>JBOGJW010000172.1:0-11795 GCA_050745245.1 Terriglobia bacterium
ACGACGGCAAGGGTCAATCGCTGCTGAAGACCGCCGAGGAGGCTGAGCGCGCGTGGCAGACGATGCGCGAGTCGCCGCTCATCCTGGAGAGCTTCGTTCGCTTTGACCGCGAGCTTTCTCTGGTCGCCGCGCGCGCGCGCGGAGGCGAAACCGTCTTCTACCCACTCACCGAGAATCATCACCGCGAGGGGATTCTGCGCTGGTCGCTTGCGCCGGCCCCTGGCGTTACCGCGCGCCTGCAGGAGGCGGCGGAATCCTGCGCGCTTAAGATTTTCGAGGCGCTGGATTATGCCGGCGTGCTTACGATCGAGTTCTTCCACGCCGAAGGAGAGCTGCTCGCGAACGAGATGGCTACGCGCGTCCACAATTCCGGCCATTGGACCATAGAGGGCGCCTTCACCAGCCAGTTTGAAAATCACCTGCGCGCCATCTCCGCGCTTCCGCTAGGCTCCGCCGCGGCGCGTGGCTGCTCGGGGATGGTGAACTTCATCGGAACCCTTCCCGATCTCAACAAAGTGCTCTCCGTGCCCGGCGCGCGCGTTCACATTTACGGCAAGGAGGCCCGCGTCGGCCGGAAGCTCGGCCATGCCACCGTCTGCGCCCCTCATCCTGAAGCCCTTGCCGGCCCTTTGAAGGCCCTGCGCGATCTCGCGTCCTGCGCCTAGCGTGGTGTCCACGAAATACGTATGCAAAATAATCTGAGTGGCGGGACATATCGCCGCTCTTTGCCACGGTTTCCGAAGGTCGCACACGTCGCAAAATGAGCAATGTATGCAGTGCAATAGCGTAATTTCTTGCTTTTAGCAAACATTTTGGATGCTCGCGGGCCACCGTGAGCAGTGTCACCCCCGCGAAAGCGGGGGTCCATTAATGAAGTGGATTCCCGCTTTCGCGGGAACGACTGTTAATGGCGTTTGGTTGCGGCCGCAAGGCCGCGCTGCGCCACCCGTTGAAACAGGCGGACCATCCAATTCTTGGACGCCACAGCAGCTCCGGCATACGCCAAGCCGCTGTGGGGCGGCGCTCCGCAGCGCGCGGGAGAACGAATTCCTGCGTGTTACACTTTCTTCGATGCGCGCTTTCCGTCTCCGTCTTCGGCGTGACGAACCCCGTGCTTTCGGCTCGCTCTTCGCAAACGAATTCGGCAGCGCGATGCAGCCGCGGATTGCGTTGCTTTCCCTGTACGCCGTAGGAGTTGGCGCCGTTGCGGGGATTGTAGCGCAAGGCGTGCTGGAACTCATCTACCTCTTCACCCACATCTTCTTCTCCGGACACGCGTCATTCAAAGTTGCATATCCCGATCAGTTCCACCTGGGCCTCTGGGTCATCGGAGTGCCGGCAATCGGCGGCATCGTCGCTGGCCTGATCATCCACTACTGGGAACCAACGCTCAAGGGCCACGGCACTCCGGAAGCGATGGAGTCCGTGCTGATCGGCCACAGCGTGCTGCGGCTGAGGGTGGGAATCCTGAAGCCGATTGTCAGCGCTCTCACTATCGGCACAGGAGGTCCGTTCGGCGCCGAAGGGCCCATCATCCAGACGGGCGGTGTGATCGGGTCAATTTTCGGGCAGCTCTTCAAATTGCCGCCGTACGAGCGGCGTATTCTCCTTGCAGCGGGCGCGGCGGCCGGGCTCTCTGCCACGTTCCTTTCGCCGTTCGCCGGCATCCTGATGTCCGTTGAGCTGCTGCTGTTCGAGTTCAGCGCTCGCTCATTCATTCCCACCGGCATTGCCACCGTCGTTGCGACCGCGATCGCCATTCTGTGCCGCGGGTCGGGACCTGTGTTTCCCTCGGCCCAGTGGGTGCTTCCCAATATGGGCGCGCTCTGGCTTTTCGCCCTGCTCGGACTGCTTATAGGAGTGCTGTCGGTGATCGTGATCCGGGTGCTGTTCGCGCTGGAGGACCTCTTCGACAATTTCCCGCTCAAGCCCGCGGCGGTTTGGGCGCCGACTATCGGCGGGCTGATCATGGGCGGCATCGGCTACTTTTTCCCGCACGCGCTCGGCACCGGCTACGACACCATCACCGCGATTCTGAACAACCGCTTCGTATCCGGGAAAATGCTCGAGATCTTCGGCGCGAAGTTCTGGGCGCTGGTGATCTCGCTGGGGTCGGGCACCAGCGGCGGCGTTTTCGCGCCCTCGCTGATTATCGGCGGCGGGTTTGGCGGAGCGTTCGGAGCCTTCTGGCATCACCTGTTCCCTCACTTTGCGGGCGACCCCGCCGCTTACGCGCTCGCGGGAATGGGGGCGCTCTTTGCAGGCACTTCGCGCGTGCCGCTGACGGCGGTGGTGTTCATGATCGAGCTGAGCCGCAACCCCCACGCCATCCTCCCGTTGATCGTCACCTGCTTTATCGCCGATCTTTTTACTCGCCTCTTCAACGCCGACTCCATCATGACCGGCAAGCTGCATAAGCGCGGCCTCATCGTTCTGCAGGACTACTCGACGCCCGTGCTGATGGGCTTCCACATCGGACAGATCATCCGGAAACACGAGCCGCTGCGGGGCGACCTGGAGCTTACCCAGGCCGCGCGAAAGGTATCGCCGGAGTCCGGTGAAGTGGTACCGGTGGTAGAGGAAGAGGGAGAAAAGCTCACCGGCATCATCGAGCCGCACGACCTGCTCCACGAAGAGCGGGGCCGAAAACTCAAGGTCCGCGACGTGGCCCGCACCGACTACGTCACTGCGGAGCCGGGGGAGCTGGTGAACGCGGTGACGGCGCGGATGCTGGAGCATCGCGCCAACAATGTGGTAGTGGTAGACCACGAAAAGCACCGCCCGCTCGGGGCGATCCGCGCCATCGATTTGCTGCGGCTTCAGCGCCAGATTCGGGAGAAACATCTTCTCGCACCTCCCGGCCGGGTGCGCCCCGGCGCGCCGCTGTAGCGGAGCGCAGAGTCTCTGCGTTTGAGACTCTGCGGCCTATCTGTCCGGAGCTGCGACAGGCCGCGGAGTTACAAACCAACTCCGCGCTACACCGCTCCAATTGGGTCTGCCGCGCCGCGCTACCGGGCGGTGTCAGCCATGCCCGGAATCACAGAGCCGAGCCCGGCGGTAGGTGCTGGCGGTGATAAAGTGAAAGTGATTGAGTCCGTAGTAATGGCGCTGCCGAGGCACTCTCGGACTGTAGCCCAATGAAGGTCGCACACATCGCAAAAAAGCGATGTATGCGACACCCGCGGTGGGCATGGATGAGGCGATGTACCCCTGGGGGCGGAATGAACCTGGAATGCGACTACGTTCCGGCTTCTGGCGGCGGCCTCGTTGCGCCGCAACCCGCCCCCAAGCCGCATATCATCACCTGGCCTCAGCTCCAGCAACTGGTACACGAAAATAATGAATCCAACCTGTGCGACGACATCATCGATCGCATCGTTTTCAACGAGAGCCACGCCGGGGAGAGCGGCGTCCCGAGCGGTCTCAATGCAGGTTTCAACGCAAACGCGTTGGGCAGGCCGTTCCTGAGCGCCGTCGGCGCCGGCGGGGACACCGGCGCCACGACTGTAACCCGCCTATCGTGCGCTTTGCCGCATCGACACCATTCGCGCGGCGGTCTTGCGCAGGCCGTCGGGAATATTCTTGTTCATCGAAAGCGTTTTGACGTCGCGCTCGTTCAGGCGGGGCAGCAGCGGGAGCGTCACGTCGAGCGGGGCTCGTGCGTTGTTCACCAGCGCGCGAAGAACGGAATAGCTCTTCATAAACCCGCGGTTCGCCGCGATGAGCCGTAGCGCGTCTTCGGCGATGCTCTTCATTGAGGCGAACGCCTCCACTTCCGCCTCCGAAAGTTTTGGCGACTGAAGCACCGCGCGCACCACCAGCTTGTTCGAATCTCTCACCAACGCCAGCCTCTCTCCCTGGCTGCCCGTCAGCGCGCACTTGATTTTCTGAGCGGGGGTCATGCGGCTGATTTTTTGAAGCACGGTCTCGTGCTTTGCCGTATCATCGCCGCCGGCCCCGCTCTCTTCCCCGGCATGAGCCGCGTTGCCCATTCCTTCTGCGGGCGCGCACGGGCTGGCAGCCACGGTTGCGATCCGCGCGAGCAGCTCCTCCTGAAGTTCAGCCTCAAGCGAAGGATTCGCCAGTAATACGAGGGCGAGATCCTCGCGAGCCGCCGCGAGGTTGCGCGCAGCAAACTCCAGCAGGTCGGGCGGAGCGGAGGGATCGCCAAGCGCCTGCCGTATCTCCTCGGCATCCCAATTCCGGAGCGTCTCCCGCGCCCGGGCGCGAATGTGTTCATCCGCATCGCCGGCGAGGATAGAAAGGATCTCAAGTTTTTCGGCGGGCGGGGCGGGCAGGTTCCCCTCGGCGCCCCGGCGGCGGATCGCTTGCGGGGCAGCCCCTTGGCGCACGAGGTCTGCGAGTCGCATCGGGAGAGGAGAGCGCGTCAGGGCGCGCCGCTTTTAAGGCTGTCGGAGGTCAGGTGAACCGTCTTCACTTCGCCCGAGCGCCCGAGCGGCTTCAGCGTGACGCCATTGAGCGTAAGGACGGTTCCGAGCGCGTTCCCTGTGGTGACGTCGAAATACTTCTTCGCTACGAGCGTGCGGATTTCATGCGGATTCAGGATGCGTTCGAGCACCGTTTTGCCGTCCGCGTTCACAGCTACCCATGCGCGCTGCGTTGCAGCGATCTGCAGAACAAGCTGCCCGGGAGCTGGAGTGATGGCCGGGATATCCGGGCTCTGCTCGCGCGCGGCCGCCCCGTCCGCTCCGGCGCCAGGGACTGTGGAGGCCATCACTCCTAATCCCGGCGCTGTAGCTGAGACGGATTTTATATTCGTAGTCGCGGGAGGCAGGGCGGTTTGGGCCGGGGCGGACGGCGAAGGGTTCGCGCTGGCCGTCATGCTGCCTACAGGACCTGCGGCATCCGCGGCAGCCGGTCCGGGGGAAACCGCGGGAGCGATCACAGGAGGCGCCTTGGTTTCAGCCACACCCGGCGTGCTGGCAGGCGCCGCCGCGGAGGAGACGGTGCCGGACGCGGGGTTTCCAAAGGTCAGCGGCTCTTCGGTTGCGCGATGGGTGTACCGGAAAAGACTGTAGCCTCCGGCGAGCAGGACCACCGCAATCAGCCAAGGCAGGATCGGAATGCCGGGCTTCTTCTTCGCGTTGTTGCTGCTGACGCCGATCCGCGAAAAGTCTTCTTCGCCCTTGGGTGGCGCGGCAAGCTCGTATTCGGCGATCACCTGCTCCTGGTCCAGACCCAGGTAATTTGCGTAAGATCGGATGAAACTGCGCGTGAAGATGCCGCCAGGAAGCCTGGAAAACTCCTCGTTTTCAAGCGCTTCGAGCAGCCGGACGCTGATCTTGGTAGTGTCCGCGATCTCCTGAAGGGTGACGGCGCGCATCTCGCGCTCGCGCCGCAAGTTCTCACCAAAGCCGGCCATATGCCCGCCCTCGGTTCTTCCGCCCCAGTCTGCCCCTCGCTTGTGCCATGATATTGTCATTCTGGTAACCTGTCAAACGATTTCTTAAAGTGACAGTAATGCCTCAGTCTCAGGTGCGTAGAGGTGGCTTTACGCCGCCATTTTTGGATGGCGGGATAAACCCGCCGCTACATCCGCGCCCGAAACTGAGGCATTACAAGTGACAAGCAAATGCCAAATGGTGGATTATCGCTTGCGTCGACCTCGCTTTTCAGGTCCGTGGCACTGTAGAGTACGGCAGTTTGCCGACCGTTTCAGCGCGCCCGCTTCCTGACGCGCCCCAAATTCATAATTCAGCATTCATAATTTACCATCCCTTGTCACTTGCCACTCGTCACTGCCTTTCTCACCTTCTCGCCTCCATTAGCCGGGCCACCGCATGGAGCAGATCATACTTAGTGAGGATCTCGTAATGATGATCGCCCAAATCCACAAAGACCGCCGGACACTCGCGCGTGATGTGGCTGGTGATCTGGTCGACTGTGGCCGAGGGTTTCACCACCGGAAAAGGCGCGGCCATCACCTCGCGGACCACGACCTTGCCGAGATCCTTGCCCTCCAGCGCGAGGTTCAGGATCGCGTCTTCAAAGACTGCTCCGGCGGGCTCGCCGCCTTCGAAGACCGGAAGCTGCGAGAAATCGTGCGCTTGCATCAGGGCCAGCGCCGCCGAGATGCTGTCGGACGGCGCCGCCTTCACCAGCTCGCGCCGCGGGCCGCGATTGGCCGCGAGAATCTCCTCAGCGGTCCAGGGGATGGAAGATTCAAGGTAGCGATTGTCCCTCATCCACTCGCTGTTATAAAGCTTGCTGAGATAGCGCATGCCCGTATCCGGGATGAAGATCACCACGAAATCTTTTTCGCTGAGCGAGGGCAGGATCTGCGCGGCAGCGGCCATCGCCGTCCCCGCCGAGCCGCCCGCGAAGATGCCATCGCCGCGCGCCAAGCGGCGCGCCCACAGAAATGAATCCTTGTCGCTGACGCGCCGTACATCGTCAATCACGCTGAAATCGAGCGTCGTGGGGAAAAAATCTTCGCCGATGCCCTCCACCTTGTAAGTCTCCGCCCGCGGCGCGCACCCTGTGTGGAAGAAATCGTACAGGATTGAGCCCGCCGGGTCCGCTCCGATAATCTTAACCTCCTGATTGCGCTCTTTCAGATAGCGACCGACGCCGGTGATGGTACCTCCCGTGCCCATGCCCGCCACGAAGTGCGTGATCCGGCCCTCGCTGTCTTCCCAGATTTCTGGGCCGGTGGTGCTGTAATGCACCGCCGGGTTCGACGGATTGTGGTACTGGTCCGGATGATAGGCGCCCGGAATCTCGCGCGCCAGCCGGTCAACCACGGAGTGATAGCTGCGCGGGTCCTCCGGCTCAACCGCGGTAGGACACACTATAACTTCCGATCCCACGGCTTTCAGCGTGTCCACCTTCTCCTTCGACTGCTTGTCCGCCATGGTGAAGATCGCCTTGTAGCCCTTCACCGCCGCAACCAGCGCCAATCCCATGCCGGTGTTGCCCGAGGTGCCTTCAACGATGGTGCCACCAGGTTTCAGCCAGCCGTTCCGCTCCGCCTCTTCCACCATCGCAACGCCGATGCGATCTTTTACGCTGCCGCCCGGGTTCAGGTAATCGCATTTGGCGTACACCACAGCGGCGGTTCCCGGCACAACGCGCCGGAGCCTGATGAGCGGAGTATGGCCAATCGCTTCGAGGATGCTTTCGTATCTCACGCGAACTCCCGGGCCGGAATGGACGTTCCGATTATAACTGAAAGTGGCGAGTGGCAAGTGGCGAGGAAAATGGTGAATTCTGAATTATGAATTCTGAATTGACGGTTGCGTCACGAGCATCCCTCAAGTGCGGGCAAGCTGTCTGCTGAACAGGGCTGTCAGCCAAACGATTGCAGGCGCGGCATGGCCCGCTCGCAATTCAGAATTCACCATTCACCATCCTTTCCCCTGTCCCCTTGACCCGCTGGATTAGCAAAATCTTAGCAAAAAAAGGCTTGACAGCCGTATGCAGCGCTCCTATTCTGGTGGACGTAAGTGGCTATGAGCGGCCAAAAATGGCTTTTACGCGGTCTTAAATGCGCCGTTCGACCGCTTTCCGGGGATGAGCAATGTTTCGAGGCATGCACGCGGCCACAGTCGATGTGAAGGGCCGCCTCAAGATCCCCACGGCTTTTAAGGCGCTCCTTGACGAAAAATATGGCCCCGACTGTTATGTCACCAGCCTCGATGGCCAGTGCGCGCGGGTTTACCCGCTGGTCGAATGGTTGAAGGTGGAAGAAAAGCTGGCCCAGCTTCCTTCCATGAACAAGGCGAAAAGAAAATTTCTGGACCGCGCCAACTACTGGGGCCAAGTGACGCGCATGGACAATCAGGGGAGGATTTTGATTCCCCCGCAATTGCGGGAATCGGCGGGGATGCGGGGTCAGGTAGCGGTGATGGGCGATCTTGTTTACCTGGAGGTCTGGAACGCGCAGCGCTTCGCCGAGCATATGGAGCAGAATCCGCTGACCGAAGAAGACGAGGCAACGCTGAGCGGTTTGGACATTTAGCGGCGCATCGCAGGCCACCATCCCGCCAGTAAAAACGCGGGCCTGGAAGCGCAAGCTCGCGCTATGCGCTCAGGAGCCGAAGGGCCGGCGCAGAATTACGACACGGGATTTTGATGCACGTTCCCGTTCTGGCAAAAGAGGCGCTTGAATTCCTGGATGTTCGTCCGGATGGGGTTTACATTGACGCGACGCTGGGTAGCGGGGGCCACGCGGAAGCGATCGTCGGAAGGCTCGAGAGCGGAAAGGTCTTAGCGATTGACCGCGATCCTGCCGCCATTACGCTGGCCCGAGAGCGGCTGGGCAGTTCGGCCGGCACGCTGATCGCGGCCCTAGGCAATTTTGCCGAGATTGATGCGATCCATGCGGCCACCGGGCTGCCGCTTGCGGCGGGGGTCCTGGCCGACCTCGGGATTAGCTCAGGGCAACTGGAGGACGCCGCCCGCGGCTTCAGTTTTGGCCTGCCGGGCCCCCTGGACATGCGGATGGACCAGGATGACGCGGAAACGGCCGCCGATCTGGTGAACCGGACTGGCGAGCATGAGCTTGCCGATTTGATTTTTCAGTTGGGGGAAGAGCGCCACTCGCGCCGAATCGCGCGAGCTATTGTGAGGGCCCGCCCGATAAGAACGACCACTGAGCTGGCGCAGGTGGTCACGCGAGCAATCCCTGCCCGGGCGGGCCCTCGCCACCTCCATCCGGCCACGCGCACATTCATGGCGCTGCGAATGGCCGTGAATCACGAATTGGAAAACCTGGAGCTATTTCTTCAAAAGGCGCTTTCCGTGCTTGCGCCGGGTGGCCGCGTGGTGGTGGTCAGCTTTCATTCGCTCGAAGACCGGCGGGTAAAGCAGGCGTTCAGAGCCTGGCAGGATAGCGGCACGGCGCGCATTCTGACACGCAAGCCGGTGCGACCGGGCGAAGAAGAACTACGCGCGAACCCGCGCTCGCGAAGCGCAAAACTGCGCGCGGCAGAAAAGGCGTAGTAGCGAGGACGAGCATGGCAACAGCACCGGCAATCCTTCCAGAACCGCCGCGGCATTCCCGGAACACCGGCATGCGCCTGGCGGGGCGTTTTCGCTCACCCGACCTATTGTTCGAGAAGCAGATCGACAACTCGCACCTGGTGCGGGAGGTCGACCCGGCGCGGCGGCGCCAGTGCTGCACCTTGCTCGGGATGGGCGGGCTGGCGTTTGTGCTGCTCTTTGTGTTCGCTCTGCAGCACTTCTATTGCGTGCGATATGGCTACGACATCGCGCGCCTGAAAGGGGAGCGCGCGTCGCTGAGCGAGTGGAACCAGAAGCTGCGGTTGGATCAGGCGCAGCTCTCCGATCCCATGCGCATTGACCGGCTGGCCCGCCAGGAGCTCGGCCTTGCGTCGCCGCAGCCAGAGCAGGTGATCCGGCTTGGCGTGAAGGCGGCAGACCCGGCGGGGGCGGGCGTCCCCGTGTTTGCACGTAATTTCGGGATTGTGCCGCCAGCGCCGCGAGCGGCGCCGCGCACGCAGTAAGCGGCGATCGCCAGCCCGCTTTGAGCTTTGAATCGCGAATGTGAAATCTGAGATCCGGAATCTGGGATTTGAAATTTGAGATTCGGTGATGCCCCCAGGAGCCTTCGATGCCCCGGGTTCCCCGCCCCTGCGCCCCGCCTGATGGGTCGTCCCTGCTCCGGCGCACCCTGATGCTGGCGGCAGCATTTGCGTTCTGGATGCTGCTGATCGCCGGCCGCCTCTACTATCTCCAGGTCATCAAATACGTTCACTGGCTGGCCCGCGCCCAGAGGCAGCAGCAGCGCACGATCGAGCTGGCGCCCGAGCGCGGCACCATCTACGACAGCCGGATGCGCCCGCTTGCTATGAGCCTGAAGGTGGATTCGATTTACGCTGTGCCGTCTCACATCGCCGATCGTGCGGCGGCAGCGCGTGAGCTGGCGCCAATTCTCGGCATCGACGCGCGCGACCTGGAAGGACGATTTGGCGCGTTTCGCAGCTTTTGCTGGGTGAAGCGTAAAGTCACCGCCGGCGTGGCGGCTCGAGTGCGCGCGCTCGACCTGGACGGAATTTACTTCCAGAAGGAGCCTAAGCGCTTTTATCCGATGGGAGACCTGGCCGCGGCCGATCTGGGCTACGTCGGGATGGACGACCGCGGTCTCGCGGGAATTGAGTATGCGCTGAACACGCAAATCCAGGGCGAGCCGGGCCGCGCCCTGGTGATGGAAGATGCGCGGCGCCAGACGTTCGAATCAAGAGAAGAGGATCCCGGCAAGCCGGGCATGAACGTGGAGCTGACGCTGGACGGGGGCATTCAATATATCGCAGAGCGGGTGCTTGCGGCGGATGTGGAGAAGTGGAAAGCGGCGGGAGGAGTGGCGGTGGTCGAGAACCCGGACACCGGCGCGATTCTTGCCATGGCAAGCTACCCGAACTTCAACCCGAACGACTACGCGAAGACTCCGCCGCAGGACCGCATCAACCGCGGGGTAGCGTGGATCTACGAGCCGGGCTCGATGTTCAAGATGATAACGCTCTCCTCGGCCATCGACGAGGGGGTAGCCCGGCCGGCGGACCTGATCAATTGTCAGATGGGCTCCATGGTCCTCGGCGGGCGCGTCATCCACGATGCGGAGCGGGGGCTGGGCGTAATCACCTTGGCCCAGGTACTCGCGTACTCGAGCGATGTGGGCGCCGTGAAGGTGGCACTGCGCATGGGCCAGCAGCGCTTTTACGATCACATCCTCAAGTTCGGCTTTGGCGCGAAGACGGGCGTGCTGCTGCCCGGGGAAGAGCGCGGCTTGCTGATGCCGCCCAGCCGCTGGTCCGGCGTTTCGATCGGCCAAATCGCCATCGGCCAGGGTATTGGTGTGACCGCGCTGCAACTGGGGGACGCCTACGCAGCCATCGCCAACGGCGGCACATTGATTCAGCCGCACATCGTGAAGGACGTGTTCCGCGGCGCCACTCACGAACCCGCTTCGCCGCAGGGGCGGCGGCGCGCGGTGAGCGCGAAAACCGCCGCAACCATGCGACAGATGCTCGAAGGCGTGGTGGAATTTGGCACGGGCAAGGGCGCGCAACTTGATGGTTATTCGGCGGCCGGAAAGACAGGCACCGCTCAGAAGGTTGAAAATGGCCGTTATTCTCACACCCATTACGTGGCGTCGTTTATCGGAATGGCGCCGGCCAGCCATCCGGCGCTGGTGATCCTCGTCTCGATTGATACACCGCACGGGGCGATTTACGGCGCGGAAGTGGCCGCGCCGGCGTGGAAGGAGATCGCCCAGGAAGCCCTCAGCTACCTCAATATCCCGCGCGATGAGCCGCTGAAGCCGCCCGTGCTGATGGCGTCGGCGAGAATGCCGCAGCAAGGGGCGATCGCGCGACCCGCGCCGGTTGCTGATCCGGCGCCGAACAGCGGCCTCGCTCCATTTTCCCCCAACTCCAGCACACCTGCGCAGGCGGCGGAAAACAGCGTAGTTATCAGCAGCGGGCCTCTGATTACCGTGCCGGACTTTTCCGGCCTCAACGAGAGGAAAGTCGCCGGCGAGTGCGAGACACTGGGAATGCGGCTGAGTTTGAGCGGTCTTGGCCTCGCAATCTCCCAAAACCCCGGCCCCGGAACGCGAGTTCCGGAGGGAAGCAGTATTCAAGTCGTGTTCGCGCGGTGAGGCAGTGTCAGGTAGCACCGACCTCCGCTTTTGAGGTCTGCGGCGTCTTTTCGAGGCTTCAGCGGAAGAGCCGCGGACCTGAAAAGTGCAGGTCCGCGCTACGTCGCTATGAACGCCGAATCCAATTGACCAACAAAGACCGGCGGTCGCAGAC
>JBOGJW010000173.1:0-4333 GCA_050745245.1 Terriglobia bacterium
ATCGAGAGCCCGGACAGGGCAACGGCGGTGAGCCGTTCGTCACGGTGAATCCGGACAAGAAGAAGGAAGAATTCCGCAATTACCGGGCGGAGGCGCGGCCTTCGGTCAAGGAATTTTACCGGCTCAATCATGCCGGCCAGACACGCGAGTTCGTTCTTCAGAAGAAGCGGGAATACACTTCGCGGCAGCGAACGAAGATGGGCATTTGGGAGGCGATGGAGTACCTCAATACGCTGGTCGACGATAGCGATCCGGATACCGATCTTTCCCAAATCGAGCACCTGCTGCAGACTTCCGAGGCCGCGCGGCGCGACGGGCGCCCCCGCTGGTTCGTCCTGGCGGCGCTGATTCACGACCTCGGCAAAGTGCTGTGCCTGTGGGGTGAGCCGCAATGGGCTGTAGTTGGCGACACATTCCCGGTAGGCTGTGGCTGGTCTGACAAAATTGTCTTTCACGAATTCTTCGCCGCCAACCCCGATGCGCGCGTTCCGGCGTATCAAACAAGGCTGGGAGTTTACGAAGAGGGCTGCGGGCTGGAAAAGGTCGATATGTCCTGGGGACATGACGAATACATCTACCACGCCGCCAAAGACCACCTCCCTGAGGAAGCGCATTACATGCTGCGCTACCATTCGTTTTATCCGGCCCATCGCGAGGGCGAATACGGATATTTAATGGACAGCCACGATAAAGAGATGTTTTACTGGGTTCGCGAATTCAACCAATATGACCTTTATTCGAAAAGCGCGGATCGTCCCGACGCCCGCGAGCTGCGCCCGTATTATGAAGAGCTGATCCACGAATACTTCCCCCCCCGGATCGCCTGGTGACGCTGCCCGAAGCCGCATCGTGGCGGCGATGTCCCCATCGCCGCATGCTTCGTGAATGAAGGCCAGCAGTGAGGACACCGGCGCTACAAGATCGCTTTTTGCGCAGTTGCCATGAGGCGGCCGAATCGTTTTCAACACGTCTGTTAAAGCCGCGCCAGTGTTTGGCCGATTTAAAGGAGGGGAGACGAGAAGCTTAACGCCCACAGGTAGGAGGGCTCGGAGGGCACAACGCGGATGATCCGCGCTTCAACCGACCTCACCAGCTTGGGCCGCCCGGCGAGCTTTGGAAGCGGAGCAGCAGGAATCTCGAGCGTAACGGGTGATTCAGTGGCAAGATAGCGCCGCATCGCGAGGAGCGCCCCGCCCGCGCTGATATTCAGCGTGGTGGTGAATTCGAGGAATTCTTTACCGGCTTCGTCCACGCCTCGGGCGAACACCGGGACCGCAAGAGGCAAGCGCTCCGAGCGTCGGCGCTCTTTGCCTCGCCTGGGCTTCTCCACATCAGCTCCTCAAGCACGGCGGCGACCAAAAACGAACCACGCGATAGCAGGTCGCCCGGACTGAAGCCACAGGGCTTGAGCGGCTCCGGGCTTGCCCGCGCAGAACCCTTCGCCGACGAGCGACGGCCTGCAACTAAATGCCGCGTGATGGGCAGCGGATTGACAGACCTTGCCCTGCTCGCGTATACTCGCAACTAAAGGGCCAAATTGTCCTATGGGCGGCTGCTTTTGGAATCTCCATAAAGCCGTAAGTTTCAATCACTTGCTCCCTGTCCGCGGTTTTCGAAGCAACCTGCGACAACGCGTCGCAGGCGAAAAAAGGGGAATTGTTTTCTCTTCAACGGAAGGGAAATTCCGTTTGGCTCAGCCAAGCGGCGCAGTGCCGCGTGGAGCGCATTGATGCCCGGAATGGCAAACTTTGCGCTCACGCAACGCGCAACTATCCGGTGAGCGTCCGGGTTTAACAACTCTATGATCAGAACTGACCAGGACAGCATTACCGTGACCAGGCAGGTGGGAGCGGCTCCTCCCGCGCCCCGTGCAGATTACCGGCTGGCCGACACAGACGCTGAGCCTCCCCCATCCGGCTACCTGGAGCTGCTCGAGGCCTTCCAGTGCCTCCAAGAGGAGAACCGACGCCGCACGGTAGCACTGGGAACGGCGGCCCACCAGCTCAAAACCCCCTTGGCGATTATTGCCGGGTACATCGAGCTGCTTCTGACGAAGAAGCCGGGCCCTCTTGCGGATCGCCAGCAGCAGATCCTGCGCGAGTCCCAGTACAACTGCTCAAGACTGCGCCAGTACATCGAAGACTTCCTCAGCTACAGCGCTCTTGAAACCGGTAAGCTCACTCTCAAATATACTGACGGCGATCTCAAGGCGTGCCTCACGGAGCTCTATAGGTATTGGCTCTCTTCTTTCCAAAAGAAAGGGGTCGCGATTTACCTGCCGATTCAGAAGAAGCTGCCCGAATTCCCCTTTGACTACGACAAAGTCCAGCACGTGGTTTCGAACCTGCTTGAGAACGCTTTGAAGTTTACGCCACCGGGCGGAACAGTATGGCTGACCGCGGAGCCGTACATGTGGGAGCGCCGCAGCCGCCAGGAGCGCGAGCTCTCGAGCGAGCGGCGCAGGCAGCCGGCGACCGCGCCCAACGCGGTTCGCGTAGCTGTATCGGACACCGGACCGGGGATCGCCCCAGAATATCAGCAGGAGATATTCGACGATTTCGTGAAGCTGCCGCAGCAGGGCGAGGGAGCGGGGGGAATGGGCCTGGGCCTCGGCATCGCCAAGCGCCTGATCCTGGCGCACAACGGCAAAATCTGGGTGGAGAGCGAACCCGGAGCAGGCTGCACGTTTTCGTTCCTGCTGCCCCTCAAACCCTTCTGAAGGATTCGTTTTGCAGGAGCAACTGTTGAGCAGCGATTCGGCGAGCATCCTCGTGATCGACGACGAGCCCAGCATGTTGCGCTATCTGCAGACGCTGCTCGAAGTCGATTCCTACCAGGTTACCACCGCGCGAAGCGGCGTTGAGGCGCTGAAACAGGTGCGCGCCGGACACGCGCCGGACCTTGTTCTGCTCGATCTGCTGATGCCGGAGCTTGATGGATTGCAGACCCTCGAGCAGCTCCGGCAGATCAATCCCGCGCTGAGAGTAGTGATGCTTTCCTGCGTCAGCGACACGCGCAAAGTGGCGCAGGCGATCAAGCTGGGCGCGCAGGATTACCTGACCAAGCCGTTTCAGAAGGCCGAGCTTGACGCGGTGTTGATGCACTGCCTGGCGGACCGCGCCGAAGCCGCGGAAGCCGCCGCGAGCGAGGTGGAAGAGCTCAGCGAGGATCAATTTTTCGTCGCCGTCAGCCCGGCCATGCGCAAGATTCGCGCCCAGGTGGCGCAAGTGGCGCAAGTGGACGTGCCGGTGCTGATGCTCGGCGAGAGTGGAACTGGCAAAGAGGTAGTGGCCCGGCTCATTCACAAGCTTTCGCTGCGCTCCACGCGCACTTGGCTTAAGGTGAATTGCGCCGCGCTCCCCGCCGACCTTCTGGAAAGCGAGCTGTTCGGCTATGAGCCGGGCGCCTTCACGGGCGCCACTCGCTCCAAGCCCGGTAAATTCGAGCTCTGCGACAAGGGCACCATCCTGCTCGATGAGATCGGCGAAATGCCACCCGCGCTCCAGGCAAAGCTGCTGCACGTTCTTCAGGACCAGCAATTCTCGCGCCTCGGAAGCCGCTCGATGGTAAAAGTCGACGTGCGAATCCTGGCCGCCACGAACATCAACATCGCCGAAGCGATCTCTACCCGCAAATTCAGAGAGGACCTCTACTACCGGCTCAACGCTTTCACTATCTCTCTGCCGCCGCTGCGCGAGCGCAAAGAGGAGATCCCGCTGCTGTTGCGGCATTTCATGGGCCTGTTCGCCACGCGTTACGGGCGCACGCCACTTTCGGTGTCACCCGCGCTGATTGAGGCGTGCATGAGCTACCATTGGCCGGGAAACCTGCGCGAGCTGGAAAATTTCGTGAAGCGCTTTATCGTGCTCACAGACGAGTCGCTGATGCTGAGTGAGCTCGAATCGAAGAAGGCGGGGCAGGCATTGTATGAGGAAGTGAGTGTCGAGCCGCCCAAAGAGAGGCCCTCGGACCTGAAGTCGCTGGTCCGAAGCTTGAAAGATGAGGCCGAAGGCGAGGCGATCGCGCGGGCGCTCGATCAGACGAAATGGAATCGCAAGGAAGCCGCCCGGCTGCTGAAGATCAGCTACAAAGCCCTCCTGTATAAAATCCGGCAGTATAATCTGGATCGGACATAGCGCCGTAGCGCGGCGGTTCCCGCCGGTGGAAACTCTGCGGCTTTTCTAATGCCGTTCTCGCAAGCCGCGGAGTTAGAGAACAACCCCGCGCTACATCGCTAGCACAGAAAGAGGTAGTTGAGGTTGAAGTTTCGGTATGATTTTGAGATCCCAAGCCAAATCTTCGTTACAGAAGGAGAGTGGCCACCTCTCAGTGT
>JBOGJW010000174.1:0-4746 GCA_050745245.1 Terriglobia bacterium
GTTTTTCATCGGCCACGTCACGATGGTGGTGCTGCACGGCTTCGCGAGGGAACTGGCGAAGATTGTCTTGGGCCAAACCGTCAATCCCAACCTGACGCTGGCGCTTGCCCTGGGCTGGCTGGGGATCGCCGTAGTCATCGCCGTCCACATTCTCGGGACCGAGTATTCGCTGCACCGGCCGCGCATGGTGCAGCGGCGCACGCAGGCGCTGATCGATCCGGTGCGCATGTTCTTCTTTGGTCACGACATCTCGGCTCAGCGTTATTCGCGCTCGGCGATCTCGCCTTATTTTCGCGCGAATGGCCGACCTCCGAACGATCCGGCATACCAGGCAATGGCGCGGAACAACTTCGCAGATTATGCACTCGACATCGGCGGCCTTGTGGAAAATCCGCTGCGCCTCAAACTGGCTGACCTGCGCGCCATGCCCAAGACATCCCAGATCACGAAGCACTGCTGCATTCAGGGGTGGTCCGCAATCGCGGAATGGGGTGGCGTGCCGATGAGCCACATCATCGAGATTTGCCGTCCGGTTCCGTCCGCGCTTTACGTGCTCTTCTACGGCATGGATGATAAGTCTAAATCGGAGCCCGATCCCGCTGCCGCCGGATTTTTTTACGGAAGCATCCACATCGAATACGCCAGGAACTATCAGACCATCCTGGCCTACGAGATGAACGGAAAGCCGCTACCCATTGAGCACGGGGCGCCGCTCCGCCTGCGCGTCGAGTCACAACTGGGCTTTACGATGGTGAAGTACCTGCGACGGATCGAATTTATCGATGATTACCGAAAGATCGGCGCGGGCCAGGGCGGCTGGCGCGAAGATCACCAGTTTTACAGCCCGGAGGCGGGGATTTAACAAGGCATCAGTTTCGGGCTCGTAGCGCCGGCCTCCCGCCGGCATTTGAAAATGAAAAGGCCAGCGAGACGCTGGCGCTACGGTTTCGGAACGCTCAGGCGGACCAATACGACGCCGTGGCGCGGCACCTCGACGGAATAGCTGCGATTGAGCGTGCCGAGGTCCTTGTGCGCCCAGAGATCTCTCGCCTTGGCGGGCCCGTAAATTCCAACGTCGCTGAAATTCACTTCCATCACAGCGTTGCCTTCGCTGCGGTTGAACAGCCCCACAACCTTGCTGCCATCGGACATCGCCTTCACCCAGACCGCCAGCGGCCCTTCCTGGCTGACGCGATGGCCCTGGGCGCCGCGCGGGTCCTGGTCAACGGCAATCACCTCGCGGTTGGTCAGAACGTCGAGCGTCTGGCGGTCCATACTGGTGAGGTCGTTTCCGGCGAGCAGCGGGGCTGAAAGCATGCACCATAGGCTCATCTGCGTGCGTTCCTCGGGCAGGCTGGTCAGCTTTCCGTTTCCGATCTCGAGCATGTCCGGATCGTTCCAGTGGCCGGGCCCGGCGTACTTTTGCAGGCCGTTCTGCTCAAACCCGATAAAAGCCATTCGCGTGTAGTTCGGCTGGATGTCGCCGGTGGTCCGCCACAAGTTGCCGCCCGCCGAAGCGCCCCATCGCCACACCTGCTCGAGCCCGTATTGGCAGAGGCTGAAGACTATCGGCCTTCCCGTGCTCTTCAGAGCGTCAGACATTTTGCGGTAGGCGGCCTGCATCTGGTCGGGAGAGTAAACCTGGCGGGCGCTGCACCAATCGTACTTGAGGTAATCCACCCCCCATGAAGCGTAGGTCTTCGCGTCCTGCGCCTCGTGCCCGTAGCTGCCGGTGTAGCGGGCGCAGGTCTGGGGGCCGGGCGAGGAGTACACGCCGAACTTCAGGCCCTGCTTGTGGATGTAATCCGCGAGGCCTTTCATGTCCGGGAACTTCGAGTTGGGCTGGATATTCCCCGCCGCATCGCGGCTGCCCTGCCAGCAGTCGTCAATATTTACGTATTCGTAGCCCGCAGCCTTCATCCCATTCGTGGCCATCGCGTGCGCCTGCGCGCGGACAATATCCTCCGTCACGCCGCAGTGAAAATGATTCCAGCTATTCCAGCCCATGGGAGGGGTCAGAGCGACCTGCGGCGCCTGCTGCGCCAACGCGCCCGCCGCAAAGCAGCCGGCGATCAGCAAGGGAAGGATAATCTGTTTCAGGTTTGAGATACTCATCGGCTAAGCTCCTCGGCAGAACGCCCGGCGCGCCGGCCCACCCTAAATCCCAAGCAAGGCGCTGGCGGGCAGAAGTTGGGAAGTTTACCGCCTCGGGAAATCGATTGTCCAGCAATTCGTCTGGCAGCGCCAAGCGATGGTGCGGACATGCCGTTGCTTGGCATGTCTGCCCTGGTGGGCCTTCGGCCCGCGAAAACTGATGAAAATGGACCGCGCCTGGCCCCAGCCCGGTCGCGTTGTATCAGGGCACGACTTCAGTCGTGCCGATTCAGAGCGGTAGCCACGGCACGATGTATGTGCCGTGGGTTTTTCCGGCAACACAAAAGCCCACGGCACGAAAGCCGTGCCGTGGCTACCCTGCTCCTGCTGTAGCGCCGGTGTCCCCACCGGCGATTTGCGGCGCTGAGGACAGCGCCGCTACAGCCCATACCGCCACTGTAATGGGCAATCGCTTGTGGCGTGCCAAAACCGCGATGCGTCTCCGTCCCGCCGCCGCTCCTGGAAATTGGCCTGGGGGCAAGCTAAAATCGTGCAGGAGTAAAATGCCCGAAACCAGATTCGAACACTCGATCTCAACCATCTTTTCGAGCACGAGTCTGCGAATCATCGCCGCCGCCACCATTTTTATCTGCCTTTATTTCGCCAGCTCGGTGGTCATCACCCTGATCTGCGCGATTCTGATCGCGTTCGTCCTGGATCCGGGCGTCGTTCTGCTGGAGCGCCTCCGCCTGCCCCGCTGGTTGGGGTCCGTCATAATGGTGCTGCTGGCCCTGGCCTGCGTTTACATGCTCGCATACCTCATCTATGCGCGCGCCGCTTCATTTGAGAATGACCTTCCGGCGCTGGTCGCGAAGCTGAAACAGATTGCCGGGGCGATCCAGGGCTTTTTTACCCATATTCGCCAAAGCACATCGTCGATCGTCTCCTCGCAACCTGAGACCGGACTGCCGGCAATCCGCGTGCAGCAGGAGTCCGGCTGGACCAGCTTCCTGATGCGAGGAATCGGCTCGATCTACGCCTTCACCGTCACGGTGATGTTCATCCCGTTTCTCGTCTTCTTCATGCTCACCTCGAAACGTCACCTCTTTTTCTCGACAGTAAGTCTTTTTTCTGCGGAGCACCGGCAGCAGGTGGAGGATATCATCACCTCCATCACGGCGATGATCCGGCAGTACATCTTCGGGAATTTCCTCGTTGCGCTGATCTCGATGGCCCTGATCACGCCCTCCTATCTGGTGATTCACCTGCGCTATGCTTTCATTCTGGGCGCACTATCGGCGGTCCTCGACCTGATCCCCTACATAGGCGTGGCGCTGGCCACGATTCCGCCGCTGCTGATCGCGCTGATGCAGTTCGACAAAGCGACGCCGGTGATCGTCATCGCCGTCACCGTCGCGGTGGTACATCTGATCTCCGTCGACCTCCTCACGCCCAAGCTCGTGGGCGGGCGCGTGCGGCTGAACGCGCTGGCCGTGACCGTGGCAATGATGTTTTGGGGTTGGCTCTGGGGTGCTATGGGACTGGTGCTGGCCGTCCCGATCATGGCAGCCGTCAAGTGCGTCTGCGATAATATCCCGGCGCTGAAGTCGGTGGGCTACTGGTTAGGCGAGGGAAGCTGAATGGGCCTGGTTACGATTACCGAATTCTCGGCTGCCGGTTGGGGCGCGCCGGAGCGCGCGGCGCAGTTGGCCAGGGAGTATTGCGAGCGGTTGGAGGAGGGAGACATCCTGTTCTTCTCTCATCCGCCGTTTCCCCTGCCCGCCGAGGATCAGGCGTTTCTCCTGGAGGTGCGCCAGACCGCCTCCGCAGTTCACAAGAATATCGCCTACAAGCCGGACCGTGATCGCGTGCAGGGCTACACGAAAGGATCGGGGGATTCGGAAGCGCTTCGCCGGATCATGCAATCCTACTCGCGGTCCGTTAGTGCGTTCCTGGACAGCTTTCTGCTGCCTTATGCCGGGCGCTGGCAGCTTGATTTCGCCAGCTACCGCTCCGTTGAAGAGCAGGGCCGCGATCTGCCGATTTCGAAACGCAACGACCTTCTCCACGTCGATTCGTTTCCGACGCGGCCCTCCAACGGCAATCGCATCCTGCGCGTGTTCACGAACCTGAACCCGGAGCGCCCCCGCGTATGGCTGACGGGCGAGCCTTTTGACGCGCTCGTGCGGGCATACGGCGCCGATGCTGGTGTCTCGCGGCTGGCGAGCCGGGCGCGCTCACCCTTCCACCGCATGGTTCGCCGCGGCGCGCGAGCGGCGCGCGCCATCGGCCTGCCCGTCCCGCGCCGTCCGCTTTACGACGAATTCATGCTCGGGTTCCACCACTATTTGAAATACAACCGTGCGTTTCAAGAAAGCTGCCCCAAATCGAAATGGGAGTTCCCGCCGAATTCAACCTGGCTGGTGTTTACGGACCTCGTTCCCCACGCGGTGCTCTCCGGCCAGTACGCCATCGAGCAGACATTCCTCGTCTCGCGCGACGCGCTCCTGCTGCCCGAGAAAGCCCCCTGCCGCGTGCTCGAGAAAATGGTGAACGCCCCGGTGGTTGAGTAGGTCCTCGCCTTCGGAAATACGCTCGATTTTGGGTGGCGCAGCGCGGCCTTGCGGCCGCAACCAAACGCCATTTACAGTC
>JBOGJW010000175.1:0-5787 GCA_050745245.1 Terriglobia bacterium
AGACAATTGATGGAGCGCCTTGCGTGCGAACTCATCGTTCGGATTAGCAGCCAGAGCTTTCCGGAATTCCTGAGCCGCAAGGCCCGGGCGATCCAGATCGCGCCAGGCGATTCCAAGCTCGTCATGCACGCTCGCATCTCTCGGCGATAGCCGGACCGCCTTCTGCAGCTCGACCGTGGCCTGGCGCGGATTGCCCGCGGAAAGATATGTAACCCCGAGTTGCCGGCGAGCTCCCTCCGATTGCGGGTCGGCTTCGACCGCGATCCGAAGGTAGCGGATCGCCTCCGCCCATTGGCCGCGTTGAGCGGCCAGCACGCCGAGATTGTAATTGGCGCCGTAATCCGCAGGCGCGAGCTCGAGCAGTTGCTTGAATCGCCGCTCAGCGCGAGGGTAGTTCCCTTCCTCCAGCCAGATAGTACCAAGCAACTCCTGCGCACGCGCATCCGAAGGGTTACGCTCGAGCGCGCGGTTTAGGTAACTCACCGCGTCATTGAAATCGCGCAAACGGTGGCAAGTGGCGGCGAGATCGAAAAGCACCAGAGCATTGTTCGGGTCGCTCTTCAGAATAATCCGAAACGACTTGACGGCCGCGGAGAGATTTCCCGCCGAGGCAAATTCTACGGCCCTGCCGTATTCCCGATATTCGCCGAGGCGGTCCTTTGGGTCAGGGCCGGAACGGTTCGGCCGCCTCATCACAGCCGTGTAGCCCAGCGAGCGCAGCAGCGCCTGGGTTTCAGGGCTCAGGGGCGGCTGAGAAAGCTGCGCGTATGGGGCGTATCGAGACATTAACGCCCGCAAGCGCCGCCGCATCTCGAGCGCGACATCTTTCTTCTGAGAGTAGATATTGTGGGTTTCGGCAGGATCCCGCGTCAGGTCGTACAGTTCCGGCTCGGGCGCTTCGATGTACTTGTAACGCCCGGCGCGCAGGCTTCGCAGCGGACTGCAGCCGAAGTGATCGCGCGCGTAGACGCTTTCGCTGTAAACGCCCCTGGGCGCCACGCCGCGTGTCCCATTGAGGAGATCGAACAGGCTTTGCCCCTGAAACGCCGCCGGTGCGCGAATTCCAAGGAATTGCAAAATGGTGGGCGCAACATCGATCAGCCCGGCCGGTGCGTCAACCCGCGCAGGGTAGCTGCCCGATCCTTCCGGCCAGTGGATAATCAGAGGAACGTGGAGCGTGCTCTCGTAGATGAAGTAGCTGTGGGTATCTTCCCCGTGATCCCCTAAACTTTCTCCGTGATCGGAGGTGAAAACGATCAGGGCCCGGCTGAAGATACCCATGCGATCGAGCTCTCGCCAGAAGGCGCCCAGCACCCGATCGGCGTTGCCCAATTCCGAATCATAGCCGTCTGCCGCGAGACGCCGGTAACCCGGAGGAAACACGTAGGGCCGGTGCAGATCGAAAATGTGGATGAATACGAAGAACGGGCGGTCGGAGTTTTGCCGAAGCCAGCTCGCGGCGGCTCTGGTCACCTCCGGTGCTGAACGCCTGAGAGAAACCGTTTCACCGCCGTTTTGGACCCCGAAGGGGCTGTCGTAGAAATCGAACCCCTGGTTCAGTCCGAACCGGCGGTCAAGTACAAACCCTCCGATGAATGCCGCCGTGCGGTAGCCGTGGGCCTTCAGAATTCCGCCGAGCGTCACAGCGCCGGGCGGAACGCGGTCGCCATTCTCTTCAATCTTATTGAAAAAAGGGTACGTGGAAGTAAGCAGAACCGTATGGGAAGGAAGCGTCATCGGCACCTGGGAGTCAGCCTGCGCGAACAGAGTACCGCCGCGCGTCAGGGCATCAATGTTCGGGGTGGCGACGCGCTTGCCGCCGTAGCACTGGAGATGGCTGGCGCGAAGCGTGTCAACCGAAATGAGGATCACGGAGACCGAAGAGGTGCGCGCAGACTTTGCGCTCAGCGACGGCGTGCAAGTAAGGACTGCGATGAGCAGCGCGAGAAAGCTGGATGCATGCCCCTCGATGCGCCCCTGTTTGATCAATCGTTCGGCCAATGACCCCTTGCCCGGCTCACGGAGTTCACCCTGAGCGAACCGAAGGGCGATCTACCTCCAGGCCGGCTATTAAAAATCAAGCCGAAGGGCAAAATTGATAATTCGATTCACTCCGGAACCCTGCAGAAAGTTCCCGTTTGTGCTCGTGATGGTGCCCGCCACGCCCGGCCCGTCTGAAATATTCGAATCGGGGTAGCCGAAATTGGGATGGTTCAAGGCATCCGTCATGTTGCATTGGAACTCCAGCGTCATTCGCTCCCGGATTCTGAAATCCTTGAGAATCCCGAGGTCGAGATCCTTCATGCCCGGCGTCTGAAGGATATCATTGCCGGCGTTGCCAAAACGCCCAATGTTGGCCGGAGACGGACACAAGGGAGTGGTATCGGGGCAGCCTGGAATCTTGAACCGGGCGAGGTTGAACCATTCGTTCAGCGACTGCCCTCCGGGAGGCAGAACTGGCGCGCCTGCCACCAAGTCCGCGCGTCCTCCGAAGTTATTGGTATTCGAGGTATCGAAGGCGCTGAAGGTGGGCGTATAAAACTGCCCCGATTGTACGGTGGCCACCGCCGAGATGCGCCACCCGCCGAAGACGGCGTTTTCCCAGCGGGGCATCCGATTCAGGAAGCGCTGGCCGCTCCCGACAGGAAGCGAATACACCGCATCAGCGTACCAGCGATTGATGGGCGTGAACAAATTGTTGCCATATTCCGCGCCAAGGTCGAACTGGTTCTGAATGGTCTGAGCAAAAACCCAGTCGTTATCGAGCTGGTCGGTTAGGTCCCTCGCCCAGGTATAGCCGGTGCTGAGGATCAGGTTATGGCCTTGGTTCTTCGCTGCGCTCACCTGCAGTGCATCGTAATTCTCCGTTCCACCGTTTTCGATGTAGCTGACGCTCTGGAGCGCGGGAAAAGGCGTCCTCGAAAACGAGAACGCCGCAGTGCTCGGAGGCGGCTGATCAATGTTGCGCGGGTAGAGCAACCCGGTCTGGTGGCTGCCTACGTAGCCGAGTGAAAGCGCCAGCGTCCCGATCTGCCGCTCGAGCGTGACGGTCCACTGTTGATCGTACGGCGTCGTGAGGTGTGGATTGAACCCGGTGACGTTTTCGGTAGGCGCAATGCTCCCCGCCGCCGGCAGAAACGGGTCCGGAAAACTGAGGAGCGGGACCCCGTTTGCGATGCTGTTGGTGAACGTCTCGCTGCCGGAAAACGGGCCGCCGGCCATCGATTCCGCCAGCGCCCCATAGACGGTATCTCCATAAATCCCGTAGCCGGCGCGGATCACAGTTTTTCCGTCGGAGGTCAACTGGTAGGCGACGCCGATCCGGGGATAAAAGTTTCGCGCCGGGTACTGGAGCATCGAGCCCGCTGGATAGCCCGCCTTAGAAGCCGAGATGATTGGAATGTTCTTCGGAAAAAGCGGACTGACATATCGCAAGCCATTGTCGGGCACGACGATGGCGTCGAGTGCGGGATCAAAATTGGAAATCCGCCCGAAGCGATCGTAATACGGTCCTTGCAGCTCGTACCGCAGCCCGTAATTAACCGTGAGCCGCGGTGTGACCCTCCACTGATCCTGGCCGTAGAACGTCCAGAAGGAGCCGCGCAGGTACTCGCGCGGCTGCGGGTTGACCAGAGAAGTTGTCGTGGGCAAGCCGAGAAGAAAATCCGCATAGCCAAACCCGGCAAAAGAGCTGTCGAAATTGTAGGCGCCATACATTGAGTTGGTCAGGAACAACGGCTGAGCCTGGTCGCGGATCGCGTCGAATCCAAACTTCATGGAGTGCGCGCCGCGCGCCCAACTGAGATCGTCAATAAACTGAAAGTTCGTGTCCAGGCCGTCCTGCTGCGCAAGCTGGTTAGTCCCCGTAATGCCCGAAATGCTGAGCACCGGAACCCCGTAGGCGCCCTTGGTTGGAACGCCCTGGATGCCCACTTGGCTGATGATGTTGCTGCCGATGAGCGCCGGGTGGTAGGCATTGTCGTTTCGGGAGAATCCGGCGCGCGCCTCATTGAGCAGCGTCGGCCCGAAGGTATGAGTCCATGACAGCGCGGACATGGCCGAGACGCGGGTTTGGATGCGGAACCCCACAGGCGGCATAAAATTTTCCTGGGTATTTTCCGGAAGGCGTCGATACGTGCCGCGGATAAAGAATACGTCTTTAGGAGTCATGTAGTAGTCGATCCTGCCGTCGATTGGATCAATGCTGGACCGGTTTCTCGCCGGGAACAGTCCCCGCCAGTTGCCCGCCTGCAATCCCACCGAGCCGAAGTTGGGCGCCGGATAGAAAAAGTCCTGAAGCTTCTGCGACACAGGGCTGATGAGGTTGGAGGGGATCTGGTTTTTGGAGAACTGCTGACCGGTGAATGGGTTCGTGACAATCGTGCCCTGGCTCAGCAAGCCGCTAAAGTCGCCCGCGCGCCAGGCCGGCAACGGTGTGTTGCCCACCACGATGCTATCCGCGCGGCTGTACTGGCCTTCCCAATCAGCAAAGAAAAAGAGCTTATCCTTCATTATGGGCCCGCCAATGCTGGCTGCGAAGTCGTTGAACGTGCGGAACGGCACCGTAGCTGAATAGAAATTCCGGGCATTCAAGCTGCTGCTGTTGTAATCCCAGTAGAGACCGCCATGGAACTGGTTCGTGCCTGACTTGGTAGACTGAATGAAATTGACCGGGCTTTCATACTCCGCGTTGGGCGTACCTGTGATGTACGTAATCTCCGAGACGCCCTCAATATCCGGCTGAATCTGTCCGCCGCCAATCCCGGTGGGATCGGCCATCTCGACGATGCCATCGGTTGACGTGTAAGTGTCAATCTGGCGCACGCCGTTGGCGAAGAAGTTGCCCGAATCGTTTACGCCCACACCGGGGTTATAAATGGCGAATGCGTTGTTGCTGGCGCCCTGGCGCGCCGTGAGCGGCAGGTGAAGAAGCTCCTGGGAGGTCTTCGCGGTGGAGAGCGTAGGAGTCTGAGTATCGATAACCGGGGCGGCGCCGGTCACTTGCACTTCAGTAGTGCTGGAGCCGACGTGCAGTTGGAAGCTGACGTTCATCACCTGCCGCGCGTTCAGGATGAGGTGAGGCCGGTCCTCGGTGCTGAAGCCCTTCGCCTGTACCCGAACGTCGTAGGTTCCCAGGTCGAGGTCGGCGACGGTGTAGTCGCCGTCACCGGCCGTCGTCACTTCGCGCACAGCGCCGGTGCCTTCATTTGTGACGGTTATCCTTGCGCCGGGGACCATGGCCCCGCTGGGATCAGTAACGCTTCCGGTGATCGAGCCAAACGTGGTTTGGCCCCATCCAGCAGAACTCCAGCAGGCGAGCACACAAAAGGTAAGAATCAGGCTGCAGGGAAAGACGACGCGTGAGGTTTGCATTGCGCCTCCTCAGGATCCAGTCAGGCTCGTCCAGCTTCGATAGAGCAGATTTTCACGGCTGGCTGCAATTCAATCATATCGATTAGGTAATTGTCAAGTTAGTTCGATGAAACTGCAGCGCAATACCTCGCTGACTCTCGCCTATGCCCGGTCCTTCGCGGGCTCGCCGGGATGGAGCGTGTGCGGCGAGGGCGCACGGCGGAAATAGGAGGCGATGCGGTCGAAGAAGAGATACACCACCGGCGTGGTGTAGAGCGTGAGAGCCTGGCTCAAAATGAGGCCGCCCACGATGGCGATGCCCAGCGGCCGCCGGAATTCAAAACCCATGCCGGAGGATATGGCAAGGGGCAGCGCGCCGAGTAGCGCGGCCATGGTCGTCATCATAATGGGGCGGAAGCGGAGCAGGCACGCTTC
>JBOGJW010000176.1:0-9115 GCA_050745245.1 Terriglobia bacterium
CTTCGGGATAGCGCGGCGCTCACGCATGCCGTCGGCGTCGCCGAGCTCGCCGCGCGGCTCAGAAGCCGCGGCGTCCCCGCGAGGGAGACGGAGCAGCTTCTGCGGGAGCCCGAGCTCCGGCTGATTCGCCTCACGCACATGGGCCAGACAGAGGACAAGGGACAGGCATACCTTATCGCCATCGTCATGGCAATGATCCTTTACGGCGCCCTGCTTACCTACGGCATCACCACCATGCGCGCGGTGCTGGAGGAGAAGACCAGCCGGATTGTGGAGGTGCTAATTTCCTCAATCCAGCCGATCCAACTTCTAGCTGGAAAAATCCTGGGGGTCGCGGCAGTGGCGCTTACGCAATTCCTCATTTGGGCGATTTCGGCTGGCCTGCTGGCGGGCTACGGCGCATCCCTGGCGGCGAGTCACGGCGGGTCATCGGCTCTGGCGCTCGGACTCACGCCCGCGACGCTTGCCTGGACGGTAGTCTTTTTCATCGGCGGCTATTTTTTCTATTCCGCGTTTTACGTTGCCATCGGAGCGATGGTCTCGAACGAACATGAGGCGCACCAGCTTCAATTGCCGGTGACGCTGCTGCTGGCCGGAAGCTTTCTGCTTTTCAATGTCATTATCCGCGACCCCAGCTCGCCGGCATCCATTGCGCTTTCGATCGTGCCATTCTTCTCGCCCATCCTGATGGTGATGCGCGTCGCTTTGCAGGCGCCGCCGCCCTGGCAGGTGGCCGTCTCTTTGGTCGTGCTCGCCCTCGCCACGCTGGGCGTGGTCTACGCCTCCGCCCGCGTTTACCGCGCGGGCATCCTCATGTACGGCAAGCGGCCCTCCGTAGCCGAGCTGCTGCGCTGGCTGCGCACCCCGTAATAGCCTAACTATGCCAGCGGAGCACCGTCGGGCCTTCGATCGGGTGCTTCATCGGCTGGCCCGAGCGCCGCGATTCCAGGTGAGCTTCCTTGAGCTGGAAATACCACTTCGCCGGGCGATCCGCGTCGTCGATCAGCATCAGGTTCGGCTGGTACTTTAACCCGTCCGCCTGCTTCGCCATGGTACGGGTATCCTGCGCGATGAAGCGGCGCGCGAAGATGCGGAAGACCGAGGTCATGAACGGCACGTAAGGAAAGACGTTCCAGGCCGCGCAAAAATCCAGCCGGCACTGGTTCGCGGCGATTGGAGTAACCACGGCGCGGCTGGAAAACCATTTCCCGCCGCAGTGGATCTGCTCAAAGCGCATGTTGGGAAGGACGAACTCGATCAGCGTCGTAACCGGCTGGCCATACACACCGAGCAGCTTGTAGGCGGCGCTGTTCGCGGAGGGTTTGTGAGCGCGAATGCGGAAGCCGTTGGGGATGGGCTCGAAGGTTTTCTCCTTAAGCTGGATGCTGTGGCGAGTGCGCCACCACCACGCCTGGTGCACGAAGGGCCCGTGGGCAGGATCCATCAGGCCGATGATGCCGTGGTCCACGTTCACCGGCATCTCGGCGGAAAGGTGTGTGATCCGGTAGCGAGGGCCAAACACAGGCAGCCGCGGCGAGGGCGGCGGGGCCTCGGATTCGGCGTCCGGCATGTAAACCCAGACGTAGCCGTCCTGATCCTCGCAAGGAAAATGCCCTGCGTAGATGCGCTCTTTTTTAAGCTTGTCTCCGGGAACCCAGGACGGGATCGCGCGGCATTGGCCGGTGTGCGTGTCGAAGCGCCAGCCGTGGTAGGGGCATTCCAGCTCCTGCCCGTCGAGGCGGCCGTAGGAGAGCGGCATGCCGCGATGCGGGCAGGTATCGCGCAGGGCGAACGCCTTGCCCGCAGCATCCCGGCCCACGGCTAGAGGAATACCCAGCAGCACCGCCCGGCGCACCTTTCCGCGCGGGATTTTGGCGCTCAACAGCGCCGGATACCAGAACCCGCGCAGCATTTCCCCCTTACCGGAGGATTGCGATCTTGCATCGCCCTGGGCCGAATTGGCCTGTTCATTCATAATTTGAACAAATCACATTATAGCTGGGCGGTAGCGACGGTCAGTGCTTTCCTGAAAACCGTTGTGAGAAGACGGGAAGAGTGAACAGCCGTCGAGAATGGGAGTGCCGCCCATCCCTTGTTACGCGCTGCGGGATCAGTGGGCGTCGGCCCTGGCCCGGGCTGGGATACCGCAGCTCCAGTGAGGACGGATGAGCGTCATTTTGATCCTGAATCCCGCGATTCATCACAAACCGCATCTCCCGAAGTGTCCACAAGTGTCATCTATTGACTAATAAGTTAACTTTCGATATAATCCTCAGTGTGGGGCGCCTTGAAGCGAAAACAGCTCCGAGCGCCCCACCAGCCTTCTGGCGATCATGATGACCGCCGGGTGGCGCTCCCCTCGAACCCAGCGTAACTTCCTCGGATCGTGCTTAATGCGCGTTTGCAAGCGTGTGCGGAATTTTGCACGGCCATTGACATTATTCCGGCGTCCTGTGCGATTCGGCAGCGCTGAAGAGCGCTGCGAAGCGGTACGGTGAAGCGAATCGAGAACAGAAGGGTCCCTTTGAAGCTCCTGCTGATCGAGAACGATCCGGGTGACGCGGAACTTTGCCTGTTGGCGCTCGGCCGGGCGGGGTTTGAGCTGCAGAGCGATGTGGTGCAGTCCCGGCAGGAGTTCCGCGCCAAATTGGATACCGGCGACTACGACGTCATTCTCTCGGATTACAACCTGCCGGGCTGGAGCGGAACGGAAGCGTTTGAGTACTTACAAGGCACAGGCCGGGAGATCCCGTTCATTCTCGTCACCGGGGCGATAGGCGACGAGATCGCGGTGGAATGTATCAAGCGCGGGATTGCCGATTACGTGCTGAAGGACAGGCTGGATCGTCTCCCCGTCGCCATCCAGCGAGCTGTTCATGAGAAACAGATCCGGCGTGATCGCGCGCGGGCCGAAGAAGAAGTCCGGCGTCTGAACCAGGATCTTGAGCTGCGCGTCGAGGAGCGAACGGCTCAGCTCGAGGCGGCCAACCGGGAGCTGCGGCGCGAAAACGCGGAGCGGCGGAGGGCGGAGGAAGTCCTGCGCGAGAGCCAGGAGCGCTTCCAGCTGCTGGTGGATGGGGTGCAAGAATATGCCATCTACATGCTCGATCCCGATGGGCGTGTGGTGAGTTGGAACGCCGGAGCGGAGCGGATCAAGGGCTACCGCGCCGAGGAGGCGCTGGGGATGCACTTCTCGGCTTTCTATCCGCAGGATCAAGCGCGCCGCGGCGATCCCCGGAATCACCTGGAGCAGGCGACGACGGACGGGCGGCTGGAGTTCGAGCGATGGCGCATGCGCAAAGACGGATCGCTTTACCGCGCCAACACGATCTTGACGCCGGTGCGCAGCGAGGCCGGGGATCTGAAGGGTTTTGCGGTGATCAGCCGCGACATTACGGCAACTCTACGCGCTCAGCAGGCGCTTGATGAACTACGCCAGCAGCAGGCGCTCATCCTGGATTCGGCGGGCGAAGGCATCTGTGGCCTCGACCGCCGGGGCCGCTGCACGTTCATCAACTTGGCCGGCGCAAAGATGCTGGGCTGGGCGGTAGAGGAACTGCATGGCAAGTACCTGCTGGACGCCCTCCATCCGCCCGCCGGGAGCGACGGGGGCTGTTCCACAGGAGGGAAGCGCATTCAGACGGCGCTCGAGCGCGGCAAAGCGCTTCATGGCCAGGATGAAACGTTCTGCCGCCAGAACGGCACCAGCTTCGCTACCGATTACATGCTCACTCCCATCCGCAATGGCGAGGGGCAGACGCTTGGCGCCGTGCTGGTCTTTCGCGACATCACGGAGCGGAAGACCGTCGAGCGCATGAAGGACGAGTTTATTTCGGTGATCAGCCATGAGCTGCGCACGCCCCTGACCGCCGTGCGCGCGGTGATGGGGCTGCTCGCCAGCGGAAAGCTCTGCCAGACCCCGGGGGAGTGCCAGAAGATCGTCGCGACGGGCATGGCCAATGCCGACCGCCTGGTGCGATTGGTGAACGAATTCCTCGATCTCGAGCGCATCGAATCGGGCCAGGCGCGGATGGAGAAATCGCGATGCGACGCGGCAAGGCTCTTTGAGGAGCTCAACGAGCTTATGCGCGTCAGCGCGGAGGCGCAGGATGTACGCCTGATTTTTTCGAGAGCTTCCGGCACGCTTTGGGCCGATCCAGATCGCATCCTGCAGGTGCTGATCAACCTGGTGGGCAACGCCATCAAGTTTTCACCGCGCGGCGCTGAAATCTCCATCGGGGCCGAGCGCAAAGACGGCGAGATCGCCTTCAGCGTGAAAGATCAAGGCCGCGGGATTCCAAAAGGTAAAACCGCGACCGTCTTTGAGCGCTTTCAGCAGGTGGACGCCTCCGACTCGCGCGAGAAGGGAGGCACGGGGCTGGGCCTGGCGATCAGCCGAAGCATCGTGGCTCAGCATGGAGGGCGAATCTGGGTGGAAAGCGAGCCGGGCCGTGGCAGCACATTCTTTTTTGCGCTGCCCGCTGAGCAGGAACCCTCCGCTCGTAGACGAGGGGAAGATCAATGTCCAGAAGAATCCTGATTATCGACGACGAAGCCGCGATCCGCGAGGTGACCAGCGCCACGCTCGAGACGATCAACGGCTGGACTGTTCTGAGCGCAGAGTCGGGAAAGCGAGGATTGGAGATGGCCGCCGCCGGCCGCCCCGATGCAATTCTGCTGGACGTCATGATGGCGGAGATGGATGGCCCGCAGACACTAAATAGGCTTCAGTCAAGCCCGGCGACTCGCGATATTCCGGTGCTGTTTCTCACCGCGAAAGTGCAGGCGGAGGACGTGCGCCGATTTCAGGCCTCGGGCGCAAAGGCGGTGATTGCAAAACCATTCGATCCGCTGAGGCTGGGAAGGGATATCGCAAATGCTTTGGGATGGGAGGAGAAACCCATTTGAGCCGTATTGTGATGGCGGGTCTCGATGGCGAGATTGCGGACTGGCTCAAAGACCGCCTGGGCGAAGTGCCGGTGGATCGCGTTTCGACCGGACACGATGCTCTCGCAGAGCTGGAGCGCGGCGAGGCCTCCCTGCTGATCCTCGATGGGGGGCTCGTCGCGCCTTCCGCGATCGAGGTGCTGAAAGCCGTCCGGGCGCGGATGGCGTTGAGCGCGCTGCCGGTGATTTACTGCTTCGCGAGCGGCGGTTTTGCGCGCGAAGAGGCGAAGCAACTGGTGCGCGAACTGGGCGTGCGCGAAGTGTTGTTCCACCCGATCGACCCGCCGGAGCTCGCCCGGCAGGCCGCCCGGGTTTTAGGCGCGCCTCTCGCGGGAGTTGGCGACGGCGCTGAGACGCAGGTTGAGGCCGCCATCGTGGAGATCAGGAGCCGTTTCTTCGGCTCCCTTCTGGAGCGGATCGGCGTGCTCGAGCGCGCCGGCGTAGCGCTTCTGGAACGAAAGTTGAGTCCGGTGCTCAGGGAAGAAGCGGAACGCGAAGCGCACCGCCTCGCAGGCGCCATGGGCACGCTGGGCTTCGCTGCGGGCTCTCGCTTTGCGCGCGAAGCCGAGGATCTGTTGCGGGAAGGCGCGCGCTTGAGCGAGTCGCGGGCTTTGCGGTTTTCGGAGCTGGTGGTTGCGCTGCGCTTGGATGTGAGCCGTTCGAGCGAGGCATCCGAGGCGGCGCCCCCCGAGAACCAGCGCGCCCTGCTTGTTGTGGACCGTGATGTCGAATTTGCTGAGAAGCTCGCCGCCGAGGCCGCCAGCCGCGGATTTGAAGTCGATTCCGCGCAGGATTGGCCTGCGGCCCGGCGCGAGATTGCAAAGCGCGTTCCGGACGCGGTCCTGCTGGAACTTTCCTTCTCCGGCAGGACCGAGGATGGGCTCGCGGCGCTGGCCGAGCTTGCGAGTGAAGCGCCGCCCGTGCCCGCGGTGGTGCTGACCTCGAAGGGGACCTTCACGGACCGGGTGGAAGTGGCCCGGCACGGCGGTCACGGTTTCGTTTCCAAGTCCACGCCGCCGGCGCAGATTATGGAAGCAGTGGAGCAGCTCCTGGAGCGGTCCAACGCGAACGAGGCGCGGATCATGGCGGTGGATGACGACCCGCAGATGCTGGCGGTGATTCGCACCCTTCTGGAGCCGCGAAACCTGCGCGTGCTCACGCTGAACGATCCGCTGCAATTCTGGGACGAGTTCGAGAAGTTCGCGCCGGACCTCCTCGTGCTAGATGTGGATATGCCCCACCTTAGCGGGGTCGAGCTGTGCCGCGTAGTGCGCAACGACTTCCGCTGGGCTGGGACGCCGGTTATCTTCCTCACGCGGCACAACGACGCCGAAACGATCCAGCGCGTGTTTAGCGCCGGGGCTGATGATTTTGTGGCCAAGCCCATCGTAGGACCCGAGCTCCTCACGCGCATTTCCAACCGGCTCGAGCGGCTCCGGCTGCGGCGGAGCTTCTCAGAGACCGATCCGCTGACCGGCGCACTGAATCGCCGCAAGTCGTCCCAGATGATCGCCGACTTTATGGAACTCGCGCGGCAGCACCATCAGCCCTTTTCGCTGGCTGTGCTGGACGTAGAGCGGCTGGCGGAAATCAACAGCCGGCACGGCTACGCGGCGGGCGATACGGTGCTGCAGCGGGTCGCCGGAATCCTGCAAGACGCCTTTCGGAGTCAGGACGTATTCGCGCGCTGGAGCGGAGGGATCTTCGTGGCCGGGATGTACGGACTTACCCGTTACGACGGCGTGCAGCGCCTCGCCGGGCCGCTCGCCGCCGCGCAAAAACAGGGTTTCAGCGGCGCACACGGCTCGGAGTTTAACGCGGTTCTGAGCGCGGGTGTCGCCCAATACGGAGAAGATGGCACGGACCTGGATTCACTCTACAAGGCCGCCGAAGCGGCCCTGAAGAGCGCACAGGCTGCCGGGGGCGGCAAGGTCATGCCGGCGGACTGGTGCGAGGGCAAGGGAATGCCCCGGCGATTGGATGTGGCGCTGGTGATGCGGGACGAGGCTCAGGCTTCACTGCTAGCGCACACGCTTGAATCGCGAGGCTGCCGCTCGCGATGGTTCCCGGATGGGAAAATCGCGCACAAGGTGCTCGGGGGGGCGCCGCCCGGAGTGACGGCCAAGGTGATCCTGGTGGACGTGGACCTGCCCGGCTTCGATGGACTTTCGCTGCTTAAGCGCCTGGCGTGGGATGGCGTGCTGCGCGAAAGCCGCGTGATCATGCTCACGGCCCCCTCGGTCTCGAACGAAGCCCGTACCGCGCTCGAATTGGGCGCTTTCGATTACATCGTCAAACCATTTAACCCTCCTGTCGCCGCACAACACATCCGCCGCGCGCTCGAACCGGAGTAGGCCTCGGCGGTTCAGTCATACCCAGACCGGAATTACGATATCGCAACACAGGGCTCGCCATTCAGCTCGCGGCTCGTTGCGTTCACGTGAAGCCGGGTAGCGCTGCGCGGCGGAGCCGCAACCAAAGAACGTGTTCCTGAGCGCAGCGAAGAATCCCGGTATTTCGCTGAGCCTCAAAATACGGGGATTCTTCTTTTGGTCGCCACGGCGACTTCGCTCAGAATGACAATTCCATCCAGTTGCGGCTCTGCCGCGCTGCATTGCAATACCGTAATTTCTTGTTTTTTTAGCAAACATTTTGGATGCGCGCGGGCCAGCGCCACCGGTGTCACCGCCGCGAAAGCGGGGTCTATTGATAAAATGGATTCCCGCTTTCGCGGGAATGATTGTAAATGGCGTTTGGTTGCGGCTCTGCCGCGCTGCGCTACCCGGCTTCTGAGGCATTGCGAGCTTGCTTACGAAGCGTTGGACGGCAGGAGCGAAAAGGGCATATCTTAACTGAAGAACTTATAGGAGGACTTATGGCAGCTACAAAGGTCGCAACAGCGCCGATGAAGGTGGTGCAGATTCCGCAGGCAGGAGCGGATTTCCAGATCGTCGAGCGCGAGATCCCCAAGCCGGGTGCAGGAGAGGTGCGCATCAAAGTGCAGGCCTGCGGTGTTTGCCACAGCGACGCGCTCACGAAAGAAGGCGGCTGGCCCGGCATCCAGTATCCCCGCGTTCCAGGACACGAAGTCGCAGGCGTTATCGATGAATTGGGCGCCGGTGTTTCTGAATGGAAGACGGGACAACGCGTAGGTGTCGGCTGGCACGGCGGCCAGGACGGCACGTGTCTCTCGTGCCGGCGCGGAGATTTTCGCAATTGCAAGAACCTGAAAATTTCGGGGATCAGCTATGACGGCGGCTATCAGCAATACATGGGGGCTCCCGTGGAGGCGCTGGCGGCGATCCCGGAACGTCTGAGCGCCGCCGAAGCAGCGCCGCTGCTCTGCGCCGGAATTACCACCTTCAACGCCTTGCGGCACAGCGGCGCGTTACCCGGCGACCTGGTTGCGGTGCTGGGTATCGGCGGGCTGGGTCACCTCGGAATTCAATTTGCGAACAAGTTTGGATATAACGTCGCGGCGATCGGGCGAGGGGCTGAAAACGCGCTGCTCGCAAAAAAACTCGGAGCGAGCGTGTACATCGATAACAAAGTAACGAACGCAGCAGAGGCATTGCAAAAAATGGGCGGCGCGCAGGTGATTTTGGCAACAGCCCCAAGCTCGAAAGCGATGTCGGAACTGATCGACGGCCTGGCGCCGAACGGTAAGCTCATGGTGATCGGCGCAGCCTTTGATCCCATCGAGGTCACGCCGATACAGCTCATTGGCGGAAGTCGAACCATTCAAGGCTGGGCCTCGGGAACCCCAGCCGATTCCGAGGACACGATGAGATTCGCCGAGCTGACCGGCGTGCGTCCCATGATTGAAACCTATCCGCTCGAAAGAGCAGGCGAGGCTTACGCGCGCATGATGAGCGGCAAGGCCGAGTTCCGCGTGGTTCTGACGATGTGAAGTCGAGCGACGGGGCAATCCGCTCAATGAATTGCCCGCGCGATCGCTTACACCGCCGAATCCAGTTCACGGTGCAGGACTTCTGACGTGGAGCGCAAAAGGCGCCGGGACGATCAGGAAACGCGAGGCGCACTGCGAGCACTGGTGTACGAGCGCGCATTGAGTGTTTTCAGCTCGCCTTTTGAGATATGATCCGGCGTCGCGAATCCAATTGTGGAGAACCTCTTATGCGATCTGATATTGTGCCAGGGGCTATCT
>JBOGJW010000177.1:0-11843 GCA_050745245.1 Terriglobia bacterium
AAGCCGCCTCTACGCGCCTGAAACTGAGGCATTACGGACACGGGTGTGCACGGCGTGCGCAGGCGCAGGCAGGACTTACCGAACCAAAGCACCCCGGCGGCAAGATTGCGCGCACAACTCGGCGCTCTTCGGCACTGGATGCGCCGGGAGTTCGGAGTGGCGGGTGGCCAGTTACGCGCTCGCCGAGGAACGCATCTGCGTCCCCCAGCGCTTCGACGCGTCCGCGGTTGCGCTTTGGACGACGTGCGCGAGGTCAGCCTCGGAGAACGGCGGCGCGATAAAATCGAACCCGCCCCTCTCCATCACATCGATGTAAAGCTTGGTGTCCGCTATGCGCGAGACCACGACAACCTCAGCTTTAACGTTATCCTTGCGCGCCATTCTGAGCACGTCCGCCCACGTGCCGTCGGTCACAGTCGTATCGCTGAAGATGACATCAGGGCGCGTTTCGCGGTCGATAACTTCCTTCGCTTCTGTACACGTGCGGACCCGCCGGGTCTCGACCGATTGGTGCTGCAGGGCCCGCTGCAGGGCCTCCGATGGACCCGGGTCCGATGACACTAATAAGGCCAGAATATCCTTTGACATCGCGTTAGCTCTCCAGGACAACATTGCGGCCTACGGAAGACTCCGTACACCGCCGACGCCGAGAACCTGATTCTTCAGGCGTCGGAGGCGGCAAGCTCGTGCTCTTCCTCCGGATGCCCGCAGCGCGTGCAGAGCCGCGTTCGCTCGCTGCGCCGGTCTACCGCCCTGAACTCCTCGTCGCCAGGATCGTACGTCTCCAGGTCTTTCGCATAGCCTCGGCAGCCGCAGTCGGCCACCAAACAGCGCCTTTGCATCGCCATAAGCCCTCCGCCCGCGAGTCTGAGTGTGGGGCGACCAGACCAGCGTCAGTAGTGAGCGGGTCCCCCTCCAGCATTTGCTACGGTCTGAATTCCCTCCTGGAAACTTCCCAGTTCCCAGCTTATGGGGATCGGTAGCGATATTCAATCCGGTGATTTCTGTAGAACCCACCAGCAAAGTCCCCCTCCACAGGGAACGCCTACGGGGTTGTTACCCGCACGCGGCTTCCGTTGGCCGGCTGAGCTATACTTTGCTTCGTAGTCCTGGGAGAGACGGAGAAAGCGTGGAGAAGGCCCTCCCGCTAGGGGAGGCGCCCGAGGGACGAGGGCGGGCGAGCGATTCGTTCGGCGTGTCCCAGGTGAAATGAGCGCCGTTACGGACCGAAGGTGCATATTGAAGCTGGTCTACTGCGATGAATACGATCTGAACCTTGGCGCGCACGTGTTCCCTTCGGCCAAGTACCGGCTCGTTTGCGAGAAGTTATTGGGCGAGGGCGCTATCGGTGTAGAGGACGTTGTGAAGCCTGTTCCGGCCTCCGACGCAGACGTTCTGCGGGTTCATCATCAGGACTACGTCGAGAGGCTGAAAACGGGAACGCTTTCCTACGAAGAAGTTTTGCGCATGGAGGTGCCGTATTCCCCAGAGCTGGTTCGGGCGGTCTGGCTCGCAGCGGGCGGGTCCGTCCTTGCAGGGCAGCTTGCGCTTGACAATTCCGCGGCCGTGAACCTAAGCGGAGGGTTTCATCACGCCTTTCCCGGCCATGGCGAAGGCTTTTGCGTGATTCACGATGTCGCCGTGGCCATCCGCCGCCTGCAAGCCGATGGATCCATCCGCGCCGCCATGACCATCGACTGCGACGTGCATCAGGGAAACGGCACCGCGTTTATTTTTCGAGAAGACTCGACGGTGTTCACGTTCTCGATCCACCAGGAGCGAAACTATCCCGACCCTAAGCCGCCGAGCGACTTGGATGTAAACCTGGAAGACGGCGCCGGCGACGATGATTACCTGGCGGCGCTCGATTCAGCCCTCGATCAGTGCCTCGCCCGCTTTCGACCGGACCTCGTTTTCTACCTCGCTGGCGCTGATCCTTACCGCGAAGATCAGTTGGGAGGGTTAAGACTGAGCCTGGAGGGTCTCGCCCGGCGCGACAGGATGGTCTTTGAGAAGATGGCCGCGCGGAGCGTTCCCGTAGCCGTCACGCTGGCCGGCGGATACGCCCGCCGCCTTGAGGATACGGTCCTGATCCATTCCACCACCGCTCGCATTGCACAAGACTACGCGCGTCAATAAGAATGCTCTTAGAATCGGTGTGGCATTTCTTGTGCACTAAACCGGGGTGGAGTAATTCATCTCAGGGAATCCTTATGCGAGTGGAGCTCAACCCTGCCGGAACGCAAACCTCCGCCACCGAGAGTGCCTCCAGCGCGCCGGCCGCCGGTTCGCGGTCCTTCTGGTCAGAACTGGTCTCCCGCGCCGCCGAAGCCGCCGGTGTGAACCCGGCCCTTGCCCTGCGCGTGGCGGCTCGGGAGTCGGGGTTGAACCCAGGGGCTGTGAACGCGTCGAGCGGTGCAATCGGCATCATGCAGCTCATGCCAGGAACCGCCGCGGGGCTCAACGTAAATCCGCACCATGCGGTGGAGAACATCAAGGGGGGAGTCGAGTACCTTCGCCAGCAGCTCGATCACTTTGGGAACATGGCGGAGGCGCTGGCAGCGTACAATTGGGGGCCGGCAAACGTCACGCAAGCCCTCGCCCGTTGGGGCTCTGAATGGCTCGATCATGCCCCCGCCGAAACGCGCGCGTACGTGGCCGGTATACTGGGCGGTGATCGGAGCCTGAGCACCACTGCCGGCAGCGCCGCACCCCCGGCTGGCGAAACCCTCGCCGCCGCGGGAGGGACCCTCACCGCCGAGCGCGCCCAGATCGAGCAGGCCATGGACGCCTACCTTTTGACCGCCATCCTTGAGTAGTGCCTGGGGGTCGGACCTGTGTCCGGCTGCAGCGCAGGTGTCCTCACCGGCGCTGAGACGGCGCCGCTATAGTGCATCGAAAAAGCCTTAATATCTGCCGCTCAGCAGACGATCGATGCGTTTTTGGATGGGCGGGTGGGTCGAAAAGAGCGAGGAAAATATCTGCCCGCTGGTGAGGGGCTGCGCGCAATAGAGGTGAGCCGTCGAGGGTGAAACCTGCATCGGGATGCGCTTCGACCACTGCTCGATCTTTTCGAGCGCGCTCGCCAGCCCCTGCGGGTTCCCGGTGATGTGCGCGCCGGTTGAGTCCGCCTGATACTCGCGCGAGCGCGAGATGGCAAGCTGGATCAGCGTGGCCGCGAGCGGCGCCACGATCATCATGGCGAGCGCCGAAAAGATGCCACCCCCGCTCTCGCGGTCGTTGCCGCCCCCGCCAAAGCCACCGAACATCTCCGCCCACATCACCATCTGCGCGATGTAGGTGATGGCGCCAGCCACTGTGGCGACGACGGCGCTGATCAGGATGTCGCGATTCCGCACGTGGCCCAGCTCGTGCGCCAGTACGCCCTCGATCTCGGTGTCATTGCAGAGCTCCATGATGCCGCGCGTGACGGCTACCGAAGCGTGCTCCGGGTTGCGCCCTGTCGCGAAGGCATTAGGGGAGTCGGTAGGAATCATATAGATCTTCGGAACCGGTACATTGGCCTTTCCCGCCAGTCGCTCTACGATTTGGTAAATGCGGGGGTTTTCCTCCCGTGAGATCGGGACGGCGCCGCTCGACTTGATGGCGATCTTGTCCGAAAAGAAGTAGCTCCCCAGGTTCATAATCGCCGCAAAAATTATGGCGATCGTCATTCCCTGACGGCCGCCCCAGAGGTCTCCGATTGCCAGCAAAACACCCGTCAGGCAGGCCAGGAGGATGGTCGTTTTGAAATTATTCCACATAAGTTCTTGTTACTTGGATGCGCGGATCGGTCCACACGCAGATTTCCGCACCCCTCTTTTTGATGTTTCCGCGCTTTGTCCGTTACTTTGACGATACCACGAAGGTTCCGCTGTGAATGTAATGCCTCGGCTTCAGGGATAGCGCAGTACGGCGGAGCCTCAGCCAAAGTATCAGGCGGCGTGAGGCATCACCGCGCCCTGATACCAATCCTTGCTGAAAAAACAGAAATTGCGGCATTGGAATGCAGTGCGGACCTGCGGCGGTAACCGAGCGCCATTTTCAATCATTTCCGCGAAGCTCGTCCTCCGGACAGGCAGGGGAGCGGGTATCCACTCATCGCCCCCCGCCTTCGCGGGGGAGACGTGGCGCGGCCGTTCAGACCGCCTGTTAAGCGAACGCCATATTCACATTCTCGATGGCTTCGTCGATTTCTGCCGTATTCTTGTAGCCAACCGTCACACAATTGACGCCGGCGTGCCTGAACGCGAACCTCATCGCCTTCTGGCGGTCCGCCCGGGTTGTGAACCTGCCCTCGCCCACCAGCTTCATGCTGACCACACCCATCTTGTCTTTGCGAACCTCTTTCACAACCCCGACGACCTCGGGCACATTTCCCAATCCATCCGTGTTGTAGTCTTCCGCGTCCATTCTGACGCCCTTCTGATTCATCCGGATCATCGCGATCTGGAGCCACTGGTTCCCTGGAAAACGGCGCAGCGCCGGAAGTCCGTGCACCGATGCCCCGCGCCCCGCCACCCAATGTCTCGCCTGGGCTTCCGAAATGCCGTCCTGCCAGCGGATGCTGTCGCTCGGCCACGTTGCAAGGTGCTGCCAGTGCAGCAGCATCACATCGAAATACTCGGTATTGGCGAGCTTGCGCAACTCGTCGATCTTCTGGAGTGGATCGACGCCGTGGCGCGTGGTCACCTTCGACATCAGTTGATAGCTGTCGCGCGGGATACCCTTCAGCGCCACGCCGAGCATCCGGTGCATGTCACCATAAGACTCAGCGGTCTCAAAGAAGCGAATGCCGCGGCCGTAGGCGTAGCGGACCAACTTTGTAAACGGCTCTTGTCCCAGCTCGCGCTGCACTCGCCCGCCGAAGGTGCCGGTGCCGAAGGCGAGCCGCGTCACTTTGACGCCGGACTTTCCCAGCGTCACCATCTCCGTTGCCGCTTCGCGCGCCGCTCTCAGCGGCAAGGTTGCGGCGCCAGCAAGCGCGGCGGCCGCAAGTCCACTCTTCAGGAAATCACGCCTTGAGTACTGTGCCATTACGTTCTACCTCCGTTGGGACGCATCTTATCACGAACCAACGCTGTACTGCTTCTTGTCCCCCCTACGGCCCGCCTGAAGTCGTGCCCTGATACAAACCTTTGCCAGGCTAATCTCCAATTCTCAGGAGAATCTTCCCGAAAAATTCGCGGCTCTCCATCTTCCGCTGAGCGCTCGCGGCGTCCTTGAGCGGAAATGACGAGTCGATGACCGCTTTCAAGCGGCGCGCAGCAATGTGCCGGAGCACCTCGGCCAGCTCGCCCTTTCCGCCCATGAAAGAGCCGTAGATGGCGCGCTGTCTCCCGAAAAGTGATTGAAGGTCGAGAGCGACTTTTCCCCCCGAAGTCACCCCGCAGGTGACAAAACGGCCGTAGGTGGAAAGCGAGTCGAAGCATTCCGCCCAGACGGCCTCGCCGACGTGGTCGAGCACCACGTCCACGCCGCGCTTTGCGGTGATCCGCTTCACCTCGCCGGCGATCGACTGGCGCGTGTGGTTGATGACGTCGCTGACGCCGAGCGCGCGGGCCTTCTCGAGCTTCTCATCGCTGCCCGCCACGGCAATGATCCGCGCCGCCCCGAGCAGCTTTGCCACCTGAATGGCGGCGCTGCCCACACCCGAGCCGGCGCCGATCACCAGCACGTCTTCGCCCGGCCTCAGATTTACTCGCGTCGCCAGCATGTGCCAGGCGGTAAGAAAGACGAGCGGCACAGCAGCCGCTTCTTCAAACGTCAGGTCGCCGGGGATTGGGAACACATTCGCGCGCGGCGAGCGGACGTACTCGGCATAGCCCCCTTCGGCCATAATGCCGAATAAGGTATAGCCGCGGCAGGCGCTGTCCAGGCCCTTAAAGCAGTATTCGCAGTACCCGCAGCTGATGCCGGGGCAGAGCAGAACACGGTCGCCGGTCTTGACGTGCTTCACCAGCGAGCCCGCTTGTGCAACCACGCCGGAGATATCGCTGCCGAGGATGTGCGGAAAAGGAACGTTCCAGCCAGGCACGCCTTGGCGCATCCAGATGTCGAGGTGATTCAAGGCGCAGACTTCTACCCGCACCAGAACGTCATCCTGCTCGGTGGCCGGCTCGGGAGCGTTTTCGTATTTCAATACGTCCAGGCCCCCGTGCTCATGAATGCGCACTGCCTTCATAGCATAGACCTCGCTTCGTCTGTCACCCGGGCGTACGGGGCAATCGCCTCTCCGTCATGGTGCGCGCAAGACTTCGCCGATCTCGATCGGGCCGAGCGTGGCCGCAGGCCTTGGTGGCGACGAATCTTGCTGATACCATCTTCCCTGGCCATAATTCCCTTAGCTCGCGTGAGGCGAAAAATGGATTATGCACTGAATAAACTTTGGGGAACAGTATTGGTTGCCGCGGTGATGGTCTGTTTGCTGAATGCGGTGCCTGCCGGCGCACAGGTTACTTCGAATATCCTTCTCCGAGTGTTTATGATCGACGTGGGGCGGGACCAGGGGACAGCATTTACAGTCGAACACGGCGGGCAGCAGTATCTCGTGACAGCTAAGCACATCATGGCAGCCCTGCCGGAGCGCACCGGGACCATTCATCTGTTCCAGAACCGCAGATGGAGAGATCTCGCCGTCAAAGTCATTCAGGTGGCGAATCCCACCGTCGACATAGCGGTTCTAAAGATTCCACACCCTTTGTCCCCAGAGTATCCGATTAGAGCAACTATGAAGGGCACTATGTTGGGCGGGAAAGTGTACTTTTTTGGCTATCCGTACGGTTTGACGACCATCGTTAACTCAGATGGGTACCCGCTACCGCTCGTCAAGCACGGCATCGTGTCGGGGTTCGGCGGGAATGGCGGTATTCTCTACGTCGATGGCTTCAATAACCCAGGCTTCTCCGGCGGTCCGATCGTAACCTACGAGCACTTCCCAGGCGTGCCAACGGTTGTCGCCGTCATTCATGGCTACCTCGGGACCCACGAGCAGGCCCAGCTTGGTCACAACATAACCCCCTTAACCGTGGCGATCAACACGGGGATATTGGTTGGCTATTCGATTGATTATGCCATTGACGCGATCGAGGAATCAGAGCGGAAAGTTAGTGCAGGGTCGGCGCCAGAGCGCACACTCACCGCTCCGGACACTGCAAGCCGTTAGCCAGCACCGCTGTCTGAAGCGTCTACGCGGTCTGTGCTGAATCTAGCAGGATCAACCGGACACAATGGAGGACAGATGCTGTTTTGGGACCCTTAAAATGCCGCAGTCTACGCAGTATTCAAGTTGGACGAGCCCGGTCGGCGGGTAAAACTTCGGCTCCTCGGCGGTTGCAGCGGTAAGCACCCAAAGATTTCCCTTTCGCCAATGGTGGATACGATCCGCGAGTAAGCCCGGTTGCGATGCTGCCGCAGGCTTCGTTCCCCGGTCCAGCAGTAACGCGGGAAAAGCCAGGAGAAGTTCTAACATTCCACGCCGAGCTGGTTGCATATCTGCCTCCGGCTGTTAAAATAACGGCTAGCATTGTAGCCTATTATCTATATTTGTGTCAAGCGAAAACTTGTACCCGCTCTCTGGGCGCGCGTCGTACCACTTCTTGTTTATTTTTGCCGAACCCAGATGAAGTTCTTCCACTCTTTTTCGAGAACCTTGCACTGGCGGCAGTCGAAGCGCTTCAGGCCTTCGGCGCGGCCGGTGATGCGATCCTGAGAGATGCTGATGATTTCCGTTCGCGTATTGATATGGCACCAGTGCACGTAAGGCTTTTGATTGGCGCCATCCGTTTCGCACCGCAGATAGCTGCTGGTATCGCCCACCCACCTGCGCCCCTCGCGGTGGCATTCGGTGCGGATGTAGGCCCCGAGGCGCGCTTCGGCCGGAGCAATGTTCACCCACTCGGCGGAAAGCGTGCCGTCCTTCACGCGTACGCGGTACACGTTGTGCGTGGTCGAGGACAGCCACAGCGACCCGTCGAGGCGAACCTGGGCCGCCCGCGCGGCTTTTGCGCTCCCCGGCCGCGCCGGACAGGGAAACCAAAGCGACAACGCGCAGACGGCCAGTGGCACAGCACCTTTCAACCAAGCTCTCATCCGAAACCCTCCACGGGAGTGGGATCGCAAATTTCACATTTGAGACTCAAGAACCCAGCGCCCTGTTAGAATAGCGTTAACCGCCGGATGAGGGAATCCCGAAAGTGAGCGTTACGTTCAACGAAAATTATAACGTGGTGGTTGTGGGCGCGGGCCATGCCGGCTGCGAAGCCGCTATCGCTCCGGCGCGCATGGGTCTGAAGACCGCGCTGTGCACAATGAATCTGGACTTAATCGCGCAGATGTCCTGCAATCCGGCTGTGGGCGGGATCGCCAAGGGTCACTTGGTACGCGAGGTGGACGCACTGGGCGGCGTGATGGGCGAGGTGATTGACGCGACCGGCATCCAGTTCCGGCTGCTGAATACGAGCCGCGGCCCGGCCGTATGGTCGCCGCGCGCGCAGGCCGACAAAAAGCTCTACCGCGTGAAAATGCGGCAGGTGCTCGAGTCGGAGCCGAACCTGCGCATCAAACAGGCTGAAGTGGCTGATCTGGTATTGGAAGAGCTTTCGTCCGCTGATGGCGTGCCCCGGTTTCGCGTTCGCGGCGTGCGGTTGCGCGACGGGCGCAGCATCGGGGCGGATGCGGTGATCATCACCACCGGCACATTCCTGAACGGGCTCATTCATTGCGGCGAGCAGACCTACTCCGCCGGGCGCTCCGGTGAGCCCCCCGCGGTAATGCTGGGCGAGGCGCTGCGGCGGCTGGGCTTCGCAGTGGGGCGGCTGAAGACCGGAACGCCGCCGCGGCTCGACGGACGCACGATCGACTTCTCTCCATTCCAGGTGCAGCGCGGCGACCCAACGCCCACCCCGTTCAGCTTCAGGACGAAATCGATCCCACAGCCGCAGACGGTCTGCTGGATTGGCTATACGAACGCCGCCACGCACCAGGTAATCCGGGAGAACCTCGCTCGCTCGCCCCTTTATTCCGGCCAGATTAAGAGCCTTGGACCGCGTTATTGCCCGTCGATTGAAGATAAGGTCGTGAAGTTTGCCGACAAGCCGCAGCACCAAATCTTCCTTGAACCGGAAGGACTGGACACCTATGAGATCTACGTCAATGGCATGTCCACCTCAATGCCGGTTGACGTGCAGGTGGCAATGCTTAAAACCGTTCCGGGGCTTGAAAACGCCGAGATGATCCGGCCGGGCTACGCGATTGAGTACGACATGATTCAGCCGACCGAGCTAAACCCCTGGCTCGAGACCAAGAAGATTGCGAACCTGTTCCTTGCCGGTCAGATCAACGGTACCACGGGATACGAGGAAGCGGCGTGCCAGGGCATCATGGCCGGCATCAATGCCGGGCTGCACGTGCGAGGCAAGGAGCCGCTGATCATCGAGCGGACGCGCGGCTACACAGGAATTTTGATTGACGACCTCGTGAGCAAGGGCGCCGACGAACCTTATCGCATGTTCACCTCTCGCGCCGAGTTTCGCTTGCACCTGCGCATCGATAACGCGGACGAGCGGCTCACGCCTCTCGGCTATCAAGCGGGCACAGTGCGGCAGAAGCACTACGAGGCGTTTCTCGAAAAGCAGGCGCGCATTTCCGCGCTCTCGAAATTCCTTCTCGAAACGCGCCTTGATCCGCGCTCCCGGGCCGGGCAGAGCACCTACAGCAAGCTCGGCATGCTAGAGAATGGCGTGTTCCTTGCCGCCGGACCGCTCACTGGTGCGCAACTCCTCAAGAGGCCCGAGCTGAGCATCGAAGACCTGGGGGCGTGGATCGCCGAGGGCCTGGGGAAAACCGGAGCGCACTTGGCGAGTGAAGATGGGAATCTGCTCGCGCGCGAGGAGATGCGCAAGGTGGAAACCGATCTTAAATACGAGGGCTATCTTGCTCAGCAGGAAAAGCAGATCGAGAGAATGAAGCGCGCCAGCGCGCGGCGCATTCCGGAGGGATTTGATTACGCGCACATCTCCGGCCTGTCACGCGAAGTGGTGGAAAAGCTGACGAAAGTCCGCCCGCTGACACTCGGGCAGGCTTCGCGCATCCCCGGAGTGACGCCGGCCGCGGTCTCGCTGGTGAACGTTTACGTCGAGATCTTCCAAAGGCGCGCGGCGGAGCAGGTCTCACCGTAGAAATCGGTAGCGAACTTGATTTAGCCCGCAGAGCATAGGAGAATCAGGATGCGGTAAGCGGAGCAACTATGCCGAGGTCAATTCTAGAATCAGAACAATCTGTAACAATTGGCGCCGACAACGAAGTTAAAATCCCGCGACGAATCTCGAAGGCGCTGCGCCTGAAGGCGGGGGATCATATACTGCTCCGAATTGTAGGGCAGAGAGTGGAAATGGTGCCTGCAAAACTAGTGCCGAGGGACCAGTTATGGTTCTGGGCGCCAGAATGGCAGCAGATGGAGCGGGAGGCCGACGAGGATATCCGTCAGGGGAGAGTGAAGGAGCATCAGTCGGCCAAAGAACTGCTTAGAGAGTTGAAATCCTAAAGTCGAAATGGCCGAGCGCAGGCAAACCTCACCCGCCCGGCAGCCCCCGACACCCCTTCGCATTTCCCGCACCGATTCGTTCGCGAGGGACTTCAAAGCGCTCCCAAAAGGGATTCAGAAACAAGCCGAAGAAGCTATTCTGCGTCTCGCCGAAAATCCTTCCCATCCCTCTCTGCGGACGAAAAAACTCAAAGGGACTAGCCGCATTTGGGAAGCGAGCGTGACAATGTCCTACCGGATCACCTACCGCCGATCAGGGGGAGTAATCCTATTACGCCGCATCGGGACACACGACACCCTCAAGCGTGAAATGCTATAAGCTTCCAAGCTTTACCGCTTCGGCGCCCACTTCCTGAAGAATGCCACGAATGTTGCCGTGCTCACTGAGCCGGCGTCGCTGAACTGCCCTTGATTTGTCGCGCAGAGCACCTTTCCGTGCGAATCAAGAATGGCAATGACCGGGATGCCGTGGCGAAGCGAAACGCCGTACTTGCGCGCCACATCGAGGTTGCGGTCGTACTGGCCCACGCTGACCTCGACCACAATATAGCTTCTGTAAATAATCGACGCGAGCTGGCCCCGGCTCATTTGCGCGTGGAGCGCGTGGCAGTCGGGGCACCAGTTGGCGCCGAAATCGAGCACGACGTTCTTGCGCGCCTTCGAAGCTTCGGCGAGAGCTGCGGCGATCTGCTGGCGGGCATTCGCATTGTCATTGAAAATGTCAGCCCGCGCGCCAAGGCACGCAAGCAACATCGCCAGCCCGCAGAGCGCTACCGCCTTCCGTCTCATTGTGAATTCTCCCCCAGTAGCCGATGCGTAAAATGACAGACCCTTAGCGCGGCAGGCTGAGAAGGTCGCTGAAGAACAACGAGCCTCTCGCGAAGCCGCAGGGCGCCGCAAAGAGAAGGGGGCTTTGGTCCTCTTTGTGCCTCGTCTTTGTGTCAGGCTTTTGTTTTTCACATCATTTTGAAATCTTTGCGAACGCCGTCTCAATCGAGCTGAGCGTCGAGGAGCTCACCTCGCTGGGCAATGCGTCTGACGCGCGCCGCGCGTAGAATGTGTCCTTTGCCTGCCCCACCTCGACGGTCTCGGTCTGGTTGTTGTTCCCGAACGCTACCTTAAACGTGTAAGCCGGCTGATTGAAGCCGAACTTCGCCGTCTCATCCGGCTTGGCCGCCGGAAAAGACGACGCCTGCAAGTTGCGCAGCGCGGAAAGAAACGCGTTCACGTCGTCGGAAGATGCAGATTTTGCCGCGGGCGCGGTCTCCTTCCACTGATTCTTGTTCTGCTCGAACGCCCA